>CAJJVE010000158.1:0-4349 GCA_905196265.1 uncultured Collinsella sp.
CATGAGTTTCATCTCGAGCTCAATCCAGTGCTCCTCGGCCGGCTCGCCCAGCTGGGCGAACGCGGGCGCGCGGCGCACCGACGTCACAAAGTGCGTATTGCCCAGGCCACCGGCGCCACCGGGCGCCACGACGACGCGCTCGCCATCGTGCACCAGATCGGCAATCTCGAACATCGGGGTCTGCGTCTCAGGGTCGAGCTCGCGCACCACGGTGCCCATGGGAACCTTAAGGATCAGATCCTCGCCGCTCTTTCCGTTGCGGCGGGCGCCCTGACCGTGCGTACCGCGCTCGGCACGAAAGTGATGCTTAAATCGGTAATCGATCAGTGAAGACAGCTGAGCATCGGCCTGGATGACGACGTTGCCGCCACGACCGCCGTCGCCGCCATCGGGGCCGCCCTTGGGGACAAATGCCTCGCGCCTAAACGACATGCATCCGGCTCCGCCGTCGCCGCCGCAAACGTTAATGCGGCTGATATCGGTGAACTGTGACAACAGAATCGCCTCCTACAAAAAAGAGGGAGACCCTTGAATCCTAAAACTCAAGTGCCTCCCACATATGTGCTCTATGAAGGGTGAATTACGCGTTCGCGAGCGGGCGTACGCTGACCCTGTGCTTGATACCCTTGTGGAACTCAACGGTACCGTCGACCAGCGCGAACAGCGTGTCGTCCTTGCCACGGCCAACGTTCTCACCCGGGTGGATGTGCGTGCCGTGCTGACGGACGAGAATCGTGCCCGTGGTTACCGTCTGGCCGGCGAAGCGCTTCGTGCCAAGGCGCTGACCGCGGGAGTCACGGCCATTACGGGAGGAACCGAGTCCTTTTTTGTGTGCCATTGTGTATACCTACTCTTTCGTTACGAGTGTAATCTACTCGGCGACGGGAGCCTCGGCAACAGCCTCGGCCTCTGCCTTGACAGCCTTCTTGGCGCGGGACGTAGCCTGGACCTTCACGATCTTCAGCTTGGTGAGCTGCTGACGGTGACCCTTCAGACGACGATAGCGCTTACGCTTGTGGAACTTGAAGACCAGCTGCTTCTCGCCCTTGAACTGCTCAACGATCTGAGCGGTAACCTTGGCCTTGGCCAGCTTGTCGGGATCGGTGACGATCTTCTTACCATCGTTGAGGAAGATGACCGGCAGGGTGACCTTGTCGCCCTCATTGCCCTCGATCTTCTCGACGGTGATGACATCGTCGGTGGCGACCTTGTACTGCTTGCCGCCCGTGTTAACGATTGCGTACATGTTTACTTGCCCTTCATGCATCAGTTAGTGCAACAGCCGAATATAGTAGCAGGCGATAATACCCCCGTCAACGAGTATGTGGAGCAAATCCACAAGTTCGCACAGGTATGGGGCTGACGAGTCGGCCCTCGTCGTCCTCGCATGCTTGATTCTGACGCTCGACATCGTAGGAGCAGATGGTCACGAGGTCTTGCATACCGGTGGAAACAATAGGTGCATCGACGCCCGGGGTCAAGCCCTGCAACAAAACATCAGCAGCAGAAAGCAAAATCTCCGGACGCATGGAGCCCTCGTTGTCGGCATGGGTGTCGAGCATGAGCACCAGATGGTCCTCACACTCCCCCACCGCAAGCTCATAGCCAACGAGTGTATGGTCCAGATCAAGACGCTTGCTCTTTTTGCCGCGCGCATAGTCAATGCCATGGCCCGCACGCAGCGTGTCGATTGCAGTGCGCACCTCGTCGGCGCTCACGGGGGCCTTGGGGTCCAGGTGCAGGTCGATGCGGTACGACAGACGCGTAAGCTGAGCCGTCAGCGCCGGCGTGCGCACGTCGATGTAGGCAGCCTCGATAGGCGCCAGGTCGGCAGGGGACGCAGCGGCCAGGCGCTCAAAGGCCTCGTCAAGCGCGACGAACTCAGTCATAAACAGGTCATACCACTCACAGGTCGACGACGTGCCCACGGGCAGCGCCGACGAAAAGCCCACGCGCATATGCGGCGAGAACCCCTGCGTCACGGCATAGGGCAGGCCCGCACGGCGCACGATGCGCTCAATGGTGTGGATTAGTTCCAAATGGCCCAGGTACTTAAGGCGATCACGCTTGCCGTAGCGAACGCGCAGCCTAAAGAGCGTGGGATTGTCGGTCAAGCGCTCACTCATGCGCGATCACCCATCAATACGTTCTTGGCGTGGAGCGTGGGGCAGATTCCGCAGCCGGTGCACGACGTGCGGGTGCAATCGGGCGTCGTGACGCCCTCGAGCGAACGGCGGTACTCGCGCTCGAGGAAGCCGCGCGTGCAGCCGGGGCTCACGTGCTCCCAGGGCAGGCGCCAGTCCAGCTCGTAGGGCAGGTGCACCAGCTCGTTGAGGTCGATGCCGTTTTTGGCCGCGGCCTCCTTCCAGTTGTCGAGCGAGAAGTGCTCCACCCAGGCGTCGAAGCGCGAGCCCGCACGCCAGGCATCGATGATGACCGGCGTCATATCGCGACCGGCACGGGAGAGCGCAGCCTCGATGAGCGAGGTCTCCGCATCGTGGTAGTGTACGCGAACGGCGCGGTTGCGCACGCTCCTGATGAGCAGCTTCTGGCGGCGCTTGACGTCGTCGTAATCGAGCTGCGGGCACCACTGGAAAGGTGTTGCCGCCTTGGGGATAAAGACCGAAACAGAGATAGACACCGAGATAGACCCGCGGCGTGCCTTGGGCACCACGGAGCGGCCGAGTTCCAGCACGTGATCGGCCAGGTTGGCGATAGCCACGATGTCCTCGTCGCGCTCGCCGGGAAGACCCATCATGAAGTAGAGCTTCATGCGGTTCCAGCCTGCCTCAAAGGCTGCCTTGGCCGCGCGATCCAAGTCCTCCTCGGTCACGTTCTTGTTGATGATGTCGCGCATACGCTGACTGCCCGCCTCGGGCGCAAACGTCAGGCCGCCCTTCTTTTCGCCGGCGACCGACTCGGCCATATCAACGCCAAACGAATCCAGGCGCTGCGAGGGAATGGACACGCGAATGCCCGTATCTTCCAGACGGCGGTTAAGGCGACCGAGCACGTCGCGGATACAGGAGTGGTCGGTCGTCGAAAGCGAGGTAAGCGACACCTCGTCATAGCCAGTCTTTTCCAGACCCTGGATCACCGAGGACACGATCTGGTCGGCCGAGCGCTCACGCACCGGGCGATACGTCATACCTGCCTGGCAAAAACGGCAGCCGCGGGCGCAACCACGCAGGATCTCGATAGACAGGCGGTCGTGAACCAGCTGCGCATAGGGTACGCACGACTGCGACAGCGGATTGGTGGCACCAAAGTCCTCGACGACGCGCTTGTAGACTACCGGCGGGACGTCCTTGCCCTCGCGCGGCACGGTGTAGCCATGCGGGGAGCAGGGCTCGTCATGACGCACCTCATACAGGGACGGCACATAGGTACCGGCGACCGTCGCGAGCTGCTCGACAATCTGAGCGCGCGAGACGCCCTCGTCGCGCAAGCGGCGATGCAACTGGCAGATCTCGAGCAGCGACTCCTCGCCCTCGCCAATGAGGATGGCATCGAAGAATGCCGCATACGGCTCGGGGTTATACACCGAGGGACCACCGGCGACGATGATGGGGTCGTCCTCGGTGCGGTCGGCAGCCAACAGCGGAATGCCAGCGAGATCGAGCGCTTCGAGGAAGTTCGTCACAGCCATCTCGTGCGGCACGTGCATGCCGACGATGTCGAACGAGGCCACGGGCGCTGCACCCTCGAGCGACAGCAGCGGAATCCCCGCCTCGCGCATGGCATCGCCCATATCAGGCCACGGCACGTAGCCGCGCTCGCAGGAGATACCCTCGGCCTGATTAAGGATGTTGTAGAGAATGGCGATGCCCTGGTTAGGCAGACCGACCTCATACACATCCGGATAGATCATGCAACAGCGATAGTCGGCATCGGCCTTTGAGAGCGTGCCCCACTCGTGGTCGATATAGCGACTCGGCTTTTCGACCTTGGCGAGCAGCGGCTCGATCAGATGAAAACAGTCTTGGTATGGAACGCGCAACAGAAAACCCCTAAGCAGCGAGATCGGATGCATCCTCGAAAGGACTCATGGGACGGGTGGCACCGGCGACCGTGGTCACCAGGTCGCGAACGCGCGAGAACGTGGCAGCAGCGACCTCGTTGGCGCGGCTGTAGTCCACATCGCGCTCGTAGAGCGATACGAGCGCGCGACCCATGCCATAGGTACCCGCGGCAGCGGTAAGCGCCTTTACGACAAAGCCAATGTGCGGCGTCTGCTTCACCAATGCGCGGGTGACGGCGCGGATCACCAAACCGATGGCAAGCACGCCCGCGACCTCGTAGCCGCGCTCGGGCTTAATGCCGCGCCCAAAGATGGCCGCCAGCTCAAA
>CAJJVE010000159.1:0-4342 GCA_905196265.1 uncultured Collinsella sp.
CTCATCGCAGGTGGCGACTTCGCGGTCCCAGTCATAGGAATAACCGAGGCGCTTCAACTGGGCGCGCATGTTGTCGATATTGGCGTGCGTCCAGACGCTCGGATGGATGTTGTGCTTGATGGCGGCGTTCTCGGCGGGCAGGCCAAAGGCATCGAAGCCGATGGGGTGCAGCACGTCAAAGCCGCGCATGCGGGCCTGACGGGCCATGGCATCGCCGATGGTGTAGTTGCGCGCGTGGCCCATGTGCAGGTCGCCCGACGGATACGGGAACATCTCGAGCACGTACTTCTTGGGCTTGCTGTCGTCGGTGTCGACGGCAAAGAGGTTGGAGTCCTCCCAGGCCTTCATCCACCTAGACTCAATGGCCTGCGCGTCGTATGCAGGAATCTCGTCCTTATGATCTGTGCAATCGCACATATCAGCTCCTTTAATCTTAGCTGGGGTCGGTCGGCTTGGCTTTATTCGCTACTGCGGACAGTCCTGCGCAAGACGAAGAGCACATAAAGTGCTCTTCTTTGCGTGCGGAACTTGTAGCGAACAAAGCCAAGCCGACCGACCCTAAGGTTAACTTGACTGATGATAGCAAATACAACAAGCGAGATGCCTGCGACTTGCATGCATCTCGCTTTATCTAAATAACGTGGTTGTGAATCAACCGCTATTTGTTAATCGTCCTAGCATGGACGGGTTTTCCAAGTGCCGCAGATTGCCGTGAAAGAGGAGCGACGCGTACTTTGGTACGCGAGCGACGGCTTGAACGGCAAGGTGCGGTGCTTGGGAAAGCCGCTTAGCGGTAGCTGACGCTCTGCTGAGAATCCTTCACGACTACATCGTGGGCGCCGCCTTCGACGATCGAGGTGGAGCTAACCAGGGTCAGGCGTGCCTTTTCCTGGAGCTCGGGAATCGAGAGGGCACCGCAGTTGCACATCGTGGACTTGACCTTGTAGAGCGTGCCGCCCACGCCGTCCTTGAGGGAACCTGCGTAGGGAACATAGGAGTCGACACCCTCGACGAAGCTGAGCTTCGCGGCGCCGCCCAGGTCGTAGCGCTGCCAGTTGCGAGCACGCGCAGAGCCCTCGCCCCAGTACTCCTTCATGTACTGGCCGTTGACGTTGACGCGCTCGGTCGGGCTCTCGTCGAAGCGGGCGAAGTAGCGGCCCAGCATCATAAAGTCGGCGCCCATAGCAAGGGCGAGCGTCATGTGGTAGTCGTAGACGATACCGCCGTCGGAGCACACGGGCACGTAGACGCCGGTCTCCTCGTAATACTCGTCGCGAGCGCGGCAGACGTCGATCAGCGCGGTGGCCTGGCCACGGCCGATACCCTTGGTCTCGCGGGTAATGCAGATGGAACCGCCGCCGATACCGACCTTGATGAAGTCGGCACCGCAGTCGGCCAGGAAGCGGAAGCCCTCGGCGTCGACGACGTTACCGGCACCGACCTTGACGTCCTCGCCGTAGTTGGCGCGGATCCACTCGATGGTGCGCTTCTGCCACTCGCTGAAGCCCTCGGAAGAGTCGATGCACAGGACATCGGCACCGGCCTCGATGAGCAGCGGCACGCGCTCGGCATAGTCGCGGGTGTTGATACCGGCGCCGACCATGTAGCGCTTATCGCCGTCGAGCAGCTCGTTGGGGTTGGTCTTGTGGCTGTCGTAGTCCTTGCGGAAGACGATTCCCATCAGGTGATCGTTGTCGTCGACGATGGGCAGGGCGTTGAGCTTGTTGTCCCAGATGACGTCGTTGGCAACCTTGAGGCTGATGTTCTTGTCGCCCACGATGAGCTGCTCACGCGGGGTCATGAACTCGGAGACCTTCGTCTGGTGGTCATCGCGACTGGGGCGATAGTCACGGCTGGTGACGATGCCCAGGAGCTTACCTTTGGGAGTGCCGTCGTCGGTAACCGGCATGGTGGAGTGACCGGTCTTCTCCTTGAGCTCGATGACCTGCTCCATGGTCATGTCGGGGGTCAGCGTGGAATCGGACTGAACGAAGCCGGCCTTGTGATCCTTGACGGCCTTGACCATAGCGGCCTCGGACCCGGCGCTCTGGGAACCGTAAATGAAGGACAGGCCACCCTCGGTAGCGAGCGCGACACCCATGTCGACGCCCGAGACGGACTGCATGATGGCGGAAACCATGGGGATGTTCAGGGTGATCGCCGGCTTCTCACCGCGCTTAAAGCGGGTTAGCGGCGTCTTAAGAGAGACGTTGTTGGGGATGCACTGCGAGGACGAGTAACCAGGAACCAGCAGATACTCCGAAAACGTGTGGGACTCACCGGGAAAGAACGTAGCCATGTTTCTCCTTTTTCCATGCGACCGGTCGGCTGCAGGCCTCGTAGGACCCAGCCCAACCTTGGGCGCCCAATACTGGGGAAGTATCTTAACGCACTTTGACTGCTACAATGCATGATTTAAGAAGAGCACACGAGGGCTTGACGCAGGCTTTGCGTTTGCCCAGCAAACACTTTAGCGGGGAGACGTGGAGCGTATGGAGTACAAGACGACGGCAAAGTTGGTCATTCAAGCGTGCGACAAAGATCTGCCGGGCGTGTTTGGTCACGGCTGCGTCTTGCTGCTGCAGGGTATTGCCCGCGAGCACTCGCTCAACCGTGCCGCCAAGAGCATGGGCATGGCGTATTCCAAGGCTTGGCGCATTGTGAACGAAGCCGAAGGCCAGCTGGGCTGCAAGCTCATAGAGCGCGACGGCGCCCGCGGATCCACCCTCACCCCCGCCGGCGAGCGAGCCATAGCGGTCTACGAGGAGCTGCAGGCCGACATCAACAACGTCATCGCCACCAAAGCCGACGCTCTCATCGCCAGCATCAAAGAGTAGCCCATTTGGGACAGGGCCTTATAGCCACACAACCCCCTCTCATAAGTTGCGGTGAAATAGGGACTGTTTATGCGGTTAAAGCCGTAAATCAATCCATATTTCACCGCAACTTATGGAGTTGAGGATGATTTAGCTAGTTGCGAAGGGCGTTGTCTAGGGTTGACGCTACGACCAGGGGGTCGTCGGTGCCGGCGAAGAGGCGGATGGTGCTCCCCTGCTTGCCGCGTGGAGCCGAAAGGCGCGTTGTTGGGCCGCCTGCGGGTGATGTGCGGAATTCATCCGGCAGCATGCTGAAGAATTCGCCCGCGGTGCAGTCCATCAGGTCAAATTCAACTGCCGGGCCAAAGCCGTGCTCGAGGATTCCCGTTGCAACCGCATGGTCGGGATGCGAGGTCAGCCCAGGATAGCGCACGCCGTGCACCATCTCGTTCGCGGCCAAATACTCGGCCAGTGCACGCGCGCGGTCGACGTGTGCCTGCATGCGGGTGTCGAGCGTGTCGAGCCCGTGCTCTAGAACCTCGGCCTCATCGGAGGACAAGTCGAGCGCGGCCAATCCGCAGCCCTCGAGCAGCGCATGTGCGCACTCGGCCGCGGCGTCCACGCGATGGCGCTTGAGCTGCGAGCGCGCGACCGACGCCGCCACGAGCTTGCGCGGCGCCTCACCGGCACACACGCGGTCAAGTGCCTCGAGCGACAGCACGGCACCCAGCCGCAGCGGATCGCAGCCAAAGACGTCAGCCACGGTGTTGTCCACAACCAGCAGCGCATGGGCCTCACGCGCCGCCCGACCCAGCGCGCGCAGATTGGGCACACGCAGACCAAACCCGCCGATAGAATTGACGAACCACCACAGGTGCGGCCCCTCGGCATCAAGCGAGGCATCAAAGCCCTCGGACGCGGCAACAAATACCTCGGCGCACGAATCCCCCACCAGCACAACATCGCGGCCATCAAAGCCACGAGCAAACGCATCGGCAAAGTCGTCCGCAAAAGCCACCAGGCGGTCACCGGGACGCACAATACCCAACAGCGACAACGCCGCCGGCACGTGAGGGGCCTCAACAAGACGCGCATCACGCGCGCCAGCCCTTACAGCCCAGGCCTCTTCTAGCTGCTGTACATCCACAAGGCACCACCCCTTCATAAACAAAAACCCACGATGCGGATGTTTCCCGCATCGTGGGCAACGGCTGCAGTATAGCGCCGACATGCGACGAATCGCCTAGATGTTGAGCGCGTGGTAGGTCACACTCGCACCCGGAGCATCAACGGACACGCCATAAGTCTCGGGATAGATGCGCGTCGAAAACACGAGCGCACCTTCGTTCACAAACACCTCGACCGACGAGACATCGCCAACAATGCGAACGTTGCGAACCTCGTCGACGGGCTCCCAGCGCACGGTACGACCGCAGCCGGCAGAAGCGCGACTCTCATCGGTAAATCGCATCTCAAAGCGCGAGGGCAGTTCGCCCTCGGCGGGCATAAACGCCAGCTTAAGCTCG
>CAJJVE010000160.1:0-4329 GCA_905196265.1 uncultured Collinsella sp.
GGTCATGAACAGCCATGAGTGCGAATGTGGGGCTCGTGACCATATGGCCGTCGCCCAGACCACGCGAAACGCCCTTGGTAAAGTGGGTTTTGCCCACACCCAAGCCGCCGGTCAAGATCAGCACATCACCATCTTCCAGGCACGGCGCGACCAGCTCGCCAAAATGCTCCGTATCGGCAGAGCAAGCCGTTTTATAAATACCTACCCCCAGGCGTTCCAGGGACATATATGCTCCTTATTATTCCGAGGCACCCTCTGGCGCGGGATGCCGCTCCAGATAGTCGCCCAGCATCTTAAAGTCTTCCTCCAGCAGCTCCTGCCACGCCGGATTACGCAGCGCCGCCGCCGGATGGAACGTGGGCATCACCACAAAATGCCCCATCTGATGGAACCTGCCGCGCAGCTTGGTGATGCCAATCTCGGTCTTAAGCACAAAGTGCGTCGCGGGGTTACCGAGCGTCACGATGATATCGGGCCAAATGCTTCGAATCTGCTCACGCAAAAACGGCGAACAGGCCAGCACTTCCTCGGGCCGAGGATTGCGATTTCCCGGTGGGCGACACTTGAGCACGTTGGCAATGTAGACGTCTTCGCGCTTGAGGCCAGCCAGCGACAGAATGCCGTTGAGATCCTCGCCCGCCGCCCCCACAAACGGTTCGCCTTGCAGATCCTCGTTACGCCCCGGCGCCTCACCGATAAACATTACGCGGGCGTGGGGGTTTCCCACGCCAAACACGATGTTATGGCGCGACTGATAGAGCTGGCAGAGATGACAGTCGCCTAGAACAGCCTCAATCTCCTCGAGCGCAACCTCGCGCGGCGCCTGGTGACTATGTCCGGGGATGTGCATGACACCCATAGTGGCTCCTACACGTAGACCTTGTCGAGACGCATGCCAAAGCCGCAAGCAACCTCGTAGTTAATCGTGCCACGCAGGCGCGCCATCTCATCCATGGTGATCTCGGCATCACCGTCGCGGCCGACAATGATCATCTCGTCGCCATACTCGGCCTCGGGAATCTCATGCGCCGGATTGGACTGGATGGCGACCATAAACTGGTCCATGCAGATGTTACCCACCTGACGCACACGTTCACCGCGATACAGCACGTCCATACGATTGGAGAGCGTACGCGAAAGACCGTCGGCATATCCAATCGGCAGCGTGCAAATCTGAACGCGTGTGCGCGGCACGCGATAGGTAAATCCGTAGCCCACGCCTTCGCCCATTGCAGGATGTGCCACACGCGTCACGCGCGCATGAACGCTCATGACAGGGTCCAGCTGCATCACGCGGCTGCTCAGCTCGCACGGCTGCAGGCCATATAGACCGATGCCGGCGCGAATCATATCAAAATGCATCGAGGGATCGAGCATCGAGGACGGCGTATTGGCACAGTGCACGATACCGCACTCAAAGCCCGCGTCCTTAATGGCTTGAACGGCCTCGGTAAAGCGCTGGCACTGCAGCTTATAGTCCCAACCGCCAGGCTCATCGGCCGTTGCGAAGTGCGTAAAGACGCCATCACACTGGATACCGCGATGGAAGCTAATACCGCGAACAAAGTCGAGCACCTGCGTGTAGTGAACACCGATGCGGTTCATGCCCGTCTCGATGGCTAGATGGTACTTGCCAACCTTGCCTGCCGCGACAGCGCACTCGCCATAGGCAAGGGCGAAATCGGACGTATAGACCGAAGGCATGATATCGAACTCGAGCAACGTCGGAATGGCCTCGATAGGCGGCTCGCTTAGGATGAGGATGGGTTTCGTGATCCCGCCCTGTCGGAGCTCAACACCCTCGTGGACCGTTGCCACCGCGAACATGTCGGCTCCAGCCGAGTACATGATTTTGGCGCACTCGACGGCACCATGGCCATAGGCATCGGCCTTGACCACGCAGCACAGTCGCTGACGCGGATCGAGCAGGTTCTTGTAAGCCCTCGTGTTGCGGCGAAGCGCCCCTCGGTCAATCTCAACCCAGGACCAGCGCGTCAAATCGGCTTTATTCATGATTAGTCATCCGACCCTTCGTCCATGATTCCCAGATCATCGAGTGCATCCTTTGCCGCCAATTCCATGGCAGGACCGATCAGGTCGATCAGATCGGTCGCAATAACACTCTTCTCACCATACTCCGTCGCCGCGGCAAAACCCGCGTAACTGTGAAGCGCAACGGCATACGAATACAGCAGCTCCCAGCGATCCATTTCATCACGCATGGTAGCCAGTGTGCCAGCCAAAATGCCCGCAAGAACATCGCCCGAACCGGCAGTCGCCAACGACGCCGGACCCGAGAGCGGCAAAAGCACGCGCTCAACGCCACAGATAGCCGTCGTCGGCCCCTTGGCAATAACCACGAGATTGTCGGAGCCAGCAGCCCAGACAACCTTCTGTGCGGCCGCAATTGCAGTCCCCAGATCGTTAACCTCGTCACCGGCAACCAAGCGCGAAAGCTCGCGATAGTGCGGCGTCATGACGAGTGGCTGCTCACGGCGGTACATCTCAGGGTTGCTATCGATACCGTCGATAGCAATCTTAGAAAGGCAGTTGAGCGCATCGGCATCAAGGATCAGCGGCACATCAAGCTCCAACAAGCCCGAAACCACCTGCATGGCGCCGGCAGACGTCGTCATGCCGGGACCGCACAGTACGCAGCTGTACTTCTTTGCAATCTCGCACACGGTCATACGGGCAGCGGCACCAAAAGAGCCGCGGGAATCGGACGGAATGGCAAAAACCGGAATCGAGGGAAGTGCTATACGAATAAGATTGGCACACGCATCGGGCGTCGCGACAGCCACATAGCCGGCACCCGCGCGGGCAGCAGACTTGGCGGCCATAATGGCAGCGCCAGGATACTGCGCCGAGCCGGCAACAATAAGGACGGACCCGCGAGAATACTTATCGATATTCGTGGGTAGCGGAGCAAAGAAATCCACCAGGTCACCGGGCTCAACAATCTCGGCGGCATGGTCGACATCATCGATGACCTCATCAAGGCGATCATAGAGGCTACCACACACCAGATCACCGGCGTATTCTGGGCCATCAGCGCTGTAGAGGCCAATCTTGGGAGTGATCATCGTGACGGTACGCTCGGCACGGATGCAGTCGTCGTCGACAACACCGGTCTCGGCATTCAGACCCGAAGGAACATCGATGGACACCACATGGTCGGCGCAGTCGTTAACTGTCGGAATCCAGATGGAAAACGGTGCACGCAGGTCACCGTGGAAACCGGTACCAAAAATAGCGTCAACAACAACGTCGGCCTTATCAATCAAAACCTCAAGCTCATCTCGCGAGGGACCGACGCACACATGAACGTCACGACCGGCGGTACGGCGGGCAACATGGCGAGCCAGAGCGGCAGGAATCTCATCCGGCTCAACCGGAGACACAATGTCTACGTCAACGCCCTTGTGACTCAAGATATCAGCCGCGACCCAGCCGTCGCCACCGTTGTTGCCAAAACCGACCAGAACAAGGACGCGATCGGGATTGAGTTTTAGAATTTCAGTAGCAGCAAACTCACCCGCCAGCTCCATAAGCTCGGCCTTCGAAGTTCCTTCGCGTTCGATAATATCCTCGAGACGAACGACTTCCTCGGTACTCAAAACCGGTTTCATCTATGCTCCTAGCGTATCTCGCGAAGCATCGCCTAGGTGCTCCGTTAAAGCCGAATTTTGCAGTTGCTCAAGCTCATCTAAAACCGAGCGAGCCTCTTTAAACGTTTGTGCAACGCGTTCCTTGGTGCTCACCTTTTCTTCCTTAGGCTTAGGTCGAGCATCCTCGGTGATCGCAATGGCATTGGCTACGGCCAAATCACCCGTCAAGGTAATGGAAAGCGCAACTTCAACGACACCCAACTCTTGAGCAATCTCGAGCGCTCGACCTGAAAGCACTGCTTTAGGCTTTCCGAGGTTATCACGCGTTACCGAAACGTCTTTGCGGCCGACGCCCTGACTAAAGCCCGTACCAAGAGCCTTGAGAACCGCTTCACGAGAAGCAAAACGGCTCGCATAGTGCGCCGCAGGACGCGATGAAGCATCGCAATATGCGCACTCTTCTTCGGTAAACACACGCCGAGCAAACGACGGCGTCTTTTCAAGGATTGATTTCATGCGGGAAATCTCGACGATATCAACGCCGATACCAGCTTCAGCCATGTTCACCTCCATATTGCACAGACTAAGTTATTGTAGCCCGTTAACGGAAGATGCGACAAACGAGGGTCATAAAACACAGCGAGTTTGTTAGATCTGGCTTTAAACAAAAAAGGGGGAGGCCGCGAGGCCTCCCCCTTCTTCAGTCTGTTGCGACGGC
>CAJJVE010000161.1:0-4307 GCA_905196265.1 uncultured Collinsella sp.
CGCCTTACCCCATTTTTTGCTAACTAAAGCAGCTTGTGCGCTACTCGCGGCACAGGTGCACGGCGAAGCCGGCGAACTCGCGCTTAAAGTACACGAGCTTGGTGCCGCCATCGGGCAGCAGCACGCGCGACTCCTCGTTGACCTCGAGCCCGCGCTCGGCAAACCACTTCTCGGCCGCATCGATGTCGTTAACGGCAAAGCCGATGTGGCCCTTGGTGCCACGACCGTTCTGCTTCATGATCTCGACCAGCGAATCGTTGAAGTACGAAACCGGGGTCTCGATGACGGGCAGGCCCATCATCGTCGAGAACAGCTCCGCGATCTCCAGGGCGTCTGCCGGGTCGGTGGCGTTAATGCCCACATGGGCAACGCGCATACCAAAGAGCTCTACCGGGTTGGCGTTCTGCTCACTCATGCAGTCAGCGCCTACTGAGCCATGACGTCGAGAACGGCCTTCTCGGCGGCAACGCGGTTCATGCCGGTCATGAAGGGCACGCCACTCACGTACGGGCAGGTGAGGCCCTCGGGGGCAACGGTGGTGGCGATCAGCAGGTCAGCGCCCTCGTCGCAGTAATCCTTGGCCTCGGAGATGGCGCACTGCACGATCTCGTACTTGTCGGCATAACCGTTGGCGTCGAGCAGAGTAGCGACCTTCTGGGCAACGAGCGTGGAAGTAGCAGCGCCAGCACCGCAAGCCAAAACGATCTTCTTCATAGGTAATGTCTCCCTTCATGGTTTACTTTAGGTAAGTGTACCGCAGCGAGCGATGGCACTCGGCCTCGATGAGCTTTTATGCCAGTTTGCTTGCGCGCTGCGTATAATACATCTAGTACGTGTTGTCATACCGCTCGCTTTATGAGCGACTAAGGACCCTAATATGCCCGATTCCCGCACACTCTGGACCGCCGTCGTTATCATCTGCATCGCCGTGTCGGTGTTCTTTAGCGTCAAAAAACGCACCACGTTTAAACGCCTGCAGCAATTGATGGCCGCCAAGCAGTGGGACGAGTTCGATCGTTTGCTCGACGGCAAACTCACCAGCATGCTGTACCCGCGCTACAACCGCGACTACCTGCGCCTGAACTCCTATCTGCTGCGCGAGGACCATAAGCGCGCCGACGAGATGTTCGACCTGCTACTGGGACTCAACCTGCCCAAGATGCAGCGCGTCGACCTGGTAATCAAAGCTTTTAACTACTACGTTGGCCAGGAGGACCGCAAAAAGGCCAAGGAGTTGCTGCACGAGATCAAGGGCTTTGAGGGCGGTCAGGCCGAGGCAGTCGCACACGAATGCCAGCTGATGTACGACACGATGATCCTCAAGCGCCACAACGACATTCCCGAGCTGGAGCGCATGCTCGAGGATGTCGGCGACGACCCGGTCAAGCGCTGCCGACTGGAGTACCTGCTGGCCCTGCAGTATCAAAACAAGGGCGACGAGGCAAAGTTCCAAGAGTTCCTGGAGAAGTCGGGCCAACACTCGATGGCCGTCAACGCGTAACGGACGGCTTGTGCTAGACTTCTAGTCTCACGGGGGCGTGGCGGAATTGGCATACGCAGGAGACTTAAAATCTCTCGCCGCAAGGATTGTGGGTTCGAGTCCCACCGCCCCTACCACGTATTGTTTACGAGCCCGTGTTCCCCAGGGATGCGGGCTCGTTTCTTTTGGACGCCGATGGGGCTTTAAGTTGCGGTGGAATAGTTCCTGTTTTGGCCGTTTACCGGCCCATTTAGGAACTATTTCACCGCAACTCAGAGGGAGACGGTTAAAGAGCGCTCAGACTCGGGGTCCAGGCGATGGTGGGGGTTGCACCGTCGAGAGTCTCGTTGATGGTGGCGGCCATGCCGGCGAGTAAGCTGTTCTCGCTTACAGTGAGCGTCTTGTAGCCGCCGGCTCGCATGAGCTCGCGGATTACCACGGCACCGGCCAAGATAACGCCCGCGCGTTTGGGCTGCACGCCTGGCAACGCGGCAATGCCTGCAACATCCAGCGCAGACATGCGCTCGATAGCGATCGAAATCTGTTCCATCGAAAGCTCGCGCAGGTGCACGAAGCTCGAATCATACGGCTCCAGCTCGTGGACCAGAGCCACCAGCGTAGTCACCGTGCCGCCCACTGCGACCAAGCGTTCGGCGCGCTCAAAGTCGACAGGCAGACTCTCAAAGTAGCCCGCAAACTGCTCGTTTGCCCACGCGGCGGCAGCAGCAAGCTCGCCGTCCGCAGGCGGCAGTGCCGAGAAAAACCGCTCCGTCACACGGCGGCAGCCAATGTCCAGCGAACGCGTGCCCTCCAGCGCAAAGACCCCACGCTCCGGTGCGTACACACCCGTCGCGAGTTCCGTGGACCCGCCACCCGAATCGGCAACAATGATGCGCTCGTCGGCAAAGTCGTGCGCCACGCCAAAAAACGTCAGACGCGCCTCAACCTCGCCCGGAATCACCTGCGGTTCGAGCCCCAGCTCGCGCAGGCCGTCCAGCAGCAGGGCGGCATTGGACGCATCGCGCGCGGCGCTCGTGCATGTGGTGCAAATGCACGCGGCCCCAAAGGCACGCGCCTCGTCCACAAACATGCGGCATGCAGCGAGCACGCGCTCGACCGCCGCCTCGCAAAAGCGGCCCGTCGCGTCGACGCCCTCGCCCAGATCGGTAATCTCGGTGTGCTTGGACGATTCCACGATCGCCCCGCCCTCGACCTGGGCCAACACCAGTCGCGACGACACCGTTCCCAGGTCGATCGCCGCCACCTTATAGCGTTTGCAATTTGTCATTGCGGCCCCCTCCGGGCGCTATTTGCCGTTGGACACGACCGCCTGGCCCTCGACACCGTTAAACCCAAACAGCATGTCGAGCGCCTGGATGTACCACGGCGCGTCCTTACCGACTTCTTCGATTTCCTTGGCAACTTCGCTGGCCTTCTTGGCGTTCGACGACTTCTTGCTCGAAGACGAATCTGAATCGTCATCCAGACCCAGCACGTCAATCTTGGTCTCGCCGGGCATCACCAGGCCCAGGTCCTCGGACGCCGCGTCCTTAATGCCCTCCTCCGAGAGCAGTTTGTCGACGCTTTTTTGCAGCTCATCATTGTATTGCCGACGAATCTCGACCTGCTTGGCCAAGATATCGCTCGAACGCTTTGCCACGTACAGATCGCGCACAGGGAAATACAGGCTCACGAGCACCAGGGCAACGACAATGCCGATGAATAGCCCTCGCTGAGGACCGTGGGTAAAGTCGTAAATTGCCTTGACCACTGCGTTGTCGTTGGCGTAGTGCATAAAGTCCGAGCCGGAAAGACGGCTTGAGGGCCTGGTCGACTTTTCGTGCGTTTGAGCCGAGGGGCGCTGCGCACGCGAAGCATGCGTCGGGCGCGCCGAACGTGACGGGCGGTCCGTCGACATATTCATTTGAGCATGGGAGTCCGAATTGCCTGCCGTGCGATGCGTGGGACGGGCAGCGCCCGTATAATCGGGCCCGCCAAGCTGCACCGAATGCGCACGACGAGACGACGGCTCACGCGAACCGGCGGAATAGTACCTGTTGTCGTAAATCTGATCCATGTGCGCCTTGTGCGGTTGAGGTTTGTTTGCGCTAAGTCCTTTAGTTATAGCACGAGCGCCCGCACCGCCTTCGCCAGCCTTTGCTCGACATAAAAAAGGCGCTGAGCCACACGGCCCAGCGCCCAATGGTGCTCAACAGTGCCCGGCGGAAGCGAGGCGAATCCGAGTCAGCCCCGCCGCCGCACACGCCGCTGCCTAGCGGATGTTGTAGAAAGCGGCCTTGCCGGCGTAGCGCGCGCTGCCCTCGAGCTCGTCCTCGATGCGGATGAGCTGGTTGTACTTGGCAATACGGTCGCTGCGGCACGGGGCGCCCGACTTAATCTGACCGGCGTTAACACCCACGACCAGGTCAGCGATCGTAGAGTCCTCGGTCTCGCCGGAACGGTGGCTCACGATGCAAGCGTAGCCGGCCTCCTTGGCGGTCTCGATGGCCTCGAGCGACTCGGTGAGCGTGCCGATCTGGTTGACCTTGACCAGAATCGCGTTGGCGGCGCCCAGCTCGATGCCCTTTTTGAGGCGCTCGGTGTTGGTGACGAACAGGTCGTCGCCCACCAGCTGCACCTTATTGCCAATGCGCTGGGTGAGCTCAACCCAGCCGTCCCAGTCCTCCTCCGCCATGCCGTCCTCGATGGAGATGATGGGGTAGGTGTCGACGAGCTTCTCCCAGTAATCGACCATCTGGGCGCTCGTGTACTCCACGCCCTCGCCCTTGAGCTCGTACATACCGGTCTCGGCGTTGTAGAACTCGGT
>CAJJVE010000162.1:0-4287 GCA_905196265.1 uncultured Collinsella sp.
CCGGGTGCCGGATAAAGCGTGGGCGAAAGCATGCGCGTAGAGCAGGTGTGGGTGATCACGTAGTCGACCTTCCAGCCCACGCTGTCGAGCTTTGCCCGCGCCTCCTCAAAGTCGCGCTCGTCCGGCAGCTCCTGTGGCCACCAGCTGGAATACGGTATGCGGTATTCCTTGTCCACGCTCGTGGCACCGCCCATAGTAAAGATCGTTGAGTCATCGAGCTCAAAAATCTCGGCACGCGCCAGACGCCGTATGGGAGAGGCATCCGACAGGCGCTGCGTCAGCCCACCGTGCCACAACTCCATGGGGCGCTCTGCCCAGTGATCGAAACGCTCGTGGTTGCCGTCGACAAACAGTACGGTATAGGGACGCGATTCCAGCCAGGCGATATCAGCGCACTCCTCGGCAGAGAAATCCCACGGAAAGCCAAAGTCGCCCGCGACGATTAGATAGTCGTCGCTCGTCAGACTATCCCCAAGCTCCCAATCGCGCAGCTTTTGCATGTCGAGGCCGCCGTGAATATCGCCCGTCACATAGACCGTCATCGGATCACCACTCCCCTGTAAGTCGCTAGCCACATTCTGCACGATCACTAAGCCAACCGTTCCAGCCCTTCCATCCCTTAGGCTTACCCCTCGTTCTTCCATCCAAACGGGTCGAGTACCCAAAAAACCAGAGCGAGCACGCCACCGGTCATCATGGCGCCGGCAAGGGCCATGCAAACGTGCAGAGAGCTGGCGCTTCGAAGCATGTCGAACGGCCCCAGAACAGCCAGCAGCGCGACCGCTGCGCCGGCAAGGCACAGCACGAGGCACGGCCCCGCGTCCTTGACGCACTTCTTTGCGAGATGTTTGGTGTTGTCACTCATCGATATCGAACTCCTTAGAGGACCGTCGTTCAGATGCATGCCGCCGCGGCAGAGCAGGGCGGCAGGGAAAGTGTCACATGTCGTGCGGACATCAATGGAGAAACCGCCTGCACGACCAACCCTTGACGCCGCTTTGCTACCGGCACCCCATCCCCCGCTATTGAGGTCTAATACTTTTCCGCGAAGTGAACGGCTGTTTTTGGACCCCTGAAACATCCGCACCTTTCGGCGGCAAAATCGCAGGATTTCGGCATTAAAACCGCAGGAAGCGGCACCTCTAAAGTGTCGATGCTTCGGGGGTCCGTTTTCACTCGTTCACATCTCGGAAAAGTATTAGACCTCGCTATCAGCTGCCCCAAAGATCAGACCGCCCCTCCTTCACGCCCCGCAAAACCTGCCTTTTCTGCCCTTCCCCACCGCCACCCAAAAACTCATCCAACATTAATCTTGGCTCAAGAATCGCTTAATCTATAACCTGCACTATAGAGTTCGACCAAGGGCGGAGCGGCGCCGCGCAACGCAGGCCGCCGAACGCAACGCTCGCGCCCGGGCAGATCGCCCAGCGTCGCGCCCATCGAACGAAAGGACAGGTCATGGACGACCTCGAAAAAGTTGAAACCATCCGCACCAAGTGCAACGTGAGCTACACCGATGCCAAGGCAGCGCTCGACGCCGCCGACGGCAACGTCCTTGATGCCATCATTTGGCTCGAGTCGCAGGGCAAGACCCAGACCACGTCAGCGCACGCCGCCACCGAATCCACGCCGGTCGACGAGCCCTCGGCCGAGATGGTCGCCGCACAGGCCGCCTACGAGAAGTCGAGCGAAAAGACCGATTTCTCCAAGAAGATGGACAGCGTGTGGGAGTACCTCAAAAAGCTCTTCCGCCTGAGCCTGGACACCAAGTTTATCGCCACGCGCCGCGATGCGATCATCCTCAACATTCCCATCCTGATTCCCATCGTCGCGCTGTTTGCCTGGGGCGCCACGATATGGCTGATGCTGCTTGGCCTGTTCTTTGGCATGCGCTACCGCATCGATAGCGACGGTGACGTACCTGGCAGCATCAACAACCTGATGGAACACGCCGCCGATGCCGCGGACGACATCAAGCAAAATCTGAACGACGACAAGTAATCACAGACGGGGGCACGTATGGCACGAATCCTGATCGTAGAGGACGAGGAGAAAATCGCCCGCTTTGTGACGCTCGAGCTTGAGCACGAGGGCTACCAGGTGGAGCACGCCGCCGACGGCCGCACCGCCGTGGACCTGGCGCTGGAGCGCAACTACGATCTGATTCTGCTCGATGTATTGCTGCCGCAGCTCAACGGTATGGAGGTGCTGCGGCGCGTCCGCAAGCACAAAGATGTGCCGGTGATTATGGTCACCGCGCGCGATGCCGTGATGGACAAGGTGGCAGGGCTCGATGCCGGCGCCGACGATTACCTGACCAAGCCGTTTGCCATTGAGGAGCTGTTCGCACGGATCCGTGTGGCGCTGAAGCGCTCGGAGGCCGTGCGGGCGGCTTCGGACGTTGGCGGCGTCGGTGCCGGGGCGAACGTAGTGGGCGGCGCGGGCGCCGGTACCGTTGCGATGCCCCTGGCCGGCGACTCGGCCCAGGCATCCGCCGCGCCCTCCCCCGCCGCGCTCACCGTGGGTTCGGTCGTGCTCGACCCCGACCGCCGTGAAGTCACGGTCGACGGCTCGCCCATCGTGCTGACTGCCCGCGAGTTCGACGTTCTCGCCCTGCTTATGGCGCATCCCGAAACCGTGCTCACGCGCGGGCGCATCGCGCACGAGGCGCTGGGCTACGAATACGTGGGCGACACCAACAACGTCGACGTACACATCGCGCACCTGCGCGCCAAAATCGAGGACGCCGGCGGCGCTCGCATCATCCAGACCGTGCGCGGGGTGGGCTATGTCTGCCGCGCGTAACGCCGAGGCCAAGCGCGTCACCTCCATCGCCCGTGCCATCAACTGGAGTTATATGTGGCGCCGTCTGATGAGCTACGTCTGGCTCGATCTGCTGCTGATGGTGATTGCGGCGGCGATCCTCGTCTATGGATACAACCAGACGCTGCCCGACGGCGCGTTTACCGCAGGATGGATCCCCAGCGCCACCGTTCACGGCATATCGCTGACGCCCGCGCGCGGCTGGGACCTGGCAACACTCACCTATACCGTCGAGCTTGCGCGCACCACCAAGACCTTCCCCCTCGCGCAGGACCTCGTCACGCTATGGCCTCTCTACCTTGTCGTTGTAGGTTGGCAGGTCATCAGCGTGCTCAACATGCTCGGCGGCGCCCGACGCGTACGCCGCACCATGGCACCGCTCAACGACCTGGCCTTGCGCGTGGACGAGCTCGGCCGCATGCAGCTCTCCGGCGGCAAGATGGAAACGCTGGAGCAGGCCATCGAGCGAGCAAGTGTCGATTCGCCGAGCGTCACCACTGGCGACGCCGATCTGGCGAGCATCGAGGTCGCACTCAACCGTCTGCTGCGTCAGATGCAAGAGGCCAAGCTGCAGCAGATGCGCTTTGTCAACGACGCGAGCCACGAGCTGCGCACGCCCATCGCGGTGATTCAGGGCTACGTAAACATGCTCGATCGTTGGGGTAAGGACGACCCGGCCGTGCTGGCAGAGTCCATCGCCTCGCTCAAGGCCGAAAGCGAGCACATGCAGGAGCTCGTGGAACAACTGCTGTTTTTGGCACGCGGAGATGCCGGCCGCACCGTGCTGCGGCGCGTGAATACCAACCTGGCTGCACTGGTCGGCGAGGTGTGCGAGGAATCGCAGATGATTGATGCCGGGCACACATATCGGCTGGCTTTTGACGCTGCGTTTGCCAGCGACCCGCGCTGCGACGCGTCCGTTGACGTGGCGCTCGTGAAGCAGGCTCTGCGCGTAATCGTGCAGAATGCCGCCAAGTATTCGGACGCGGGCACGCCCATCACGTTTGGCGTAGCGCCGGATGCGGGCGCGGGCACGATCGACATAAGCGTTGAGGACAAGGGCATCGGCATGAACCAGGAATCCGCAGCTCACGCGTTCGAGCGGTTCTACCGTGCCGACAACGCGCGCGATGTCGGTGCACAGGGTTCGGGCCTGGGGCTCGCTATCGCCAAGTGGATCGTCGACAGCCACGGCGGCGTCATCGGTGTGACCTCGGTCGAGGGCGTCGGCAGCCGCTTTACGATTCGCCTGCCGCGGTAGGGGCGCCTCTCACGAATCGAAGGTGAATGCTTTTCCGCGAAGTGAACGACCTATTTTGGACCCCCGAAGCATCCGCACTTTTTGGCGCCAAAATCGCAGGGAAAACCTGACAAAACCGCAGGAAACGGCGTCTCCAAAGCGTCGACGCTCCAGGGGTTCGATTTCACTCGTTCACTTCGCGGAAAGCCATTCACCTTCGATTT
>CAJJVE010000163.1:0-4285 GCA_905196265.1 uncultured Collinsella sp.
TTTGGTATCCCGGTCATTGGCTTTATGGGCTACGTGAGTGCGCTGGTGCTGGCGCTGATGCTGGGCCGCGAGATCTGGCGCAACAGCCACGGCGGCAAGCGTTAACGATTTTCCGGGGTCGGGGGAAACGGGTTATTTTGCCTCGCGTCGCGCCGGCGTGGGCTGGTTCGAACAAAACTATGCCGATTTACGGGGCTGGAGTGCCGAACCTCGAGCATACCGAAATTCGCACTTTTAAAACCGCAGGTAGATGAGTCGTTGGTTTTTAAAAATGACAGGTATGGTTGCGAGGCCCTGCTTCGGCGCCGTAATCCGGCATAGTTTTGAAACGGGCTGTTCTTGCAAGGTCCGACGACAGTCCTTCCTATCGCAAACCATAGCTTTTACCTTGGGCTTCGCCTGTGTGCGGGGCCCTTTTGCGTGCTACCATATCGACAGTAATAATCGATGGCCTAGATGGTGGTGCGGAGACGCACGAATGCGCGGTTTTCCTGTGCGTTTGGGAGAATCGGGGTGCAAGTCCCCGGCTGTACCAGTAACCGTAATTCCTCTTGGCCCGGGATGTTCACGTCGCAGATCGGACGGCGCGCCCGGGTCGGTAAGGTTAAGTCGGATCGCCTCCCATCTTGCACGCGACCGCGGCGCATGCTGCCGGTACGCGTTGGGCTCTGGAGGGAAGGGGGACCCCGATGGGGGTACTCAAGCGCGATATGCGCGATGACGTGGGGCAGCCGCTGGGCAATGCTCCAAGTTCAGACAATAGGAGACAAATGGATATGTTTGAAGACGAGCGCCAGCGTGCCTCGTGGCGTCGCCATGGAGCGATTGCCCGTGGCGTAGCCAAGCGCGGTCTGGTTGCATTCTTGGCGTTTGCCATGGCTTTTGGCACCACGCCGGCGCAACTTTGGGCCGAGGGCGCCGAGGGCATTGCCGAGGCCGTGACCCAGGCTGCGACGGGCGGCGAGGGCGCGGCGGCCGACGATGACACCGCTGCCGACACCGGCGCGAGCAGTGCGGCGACGAGCGCTGCTGCCGATGGTGCCGGCGCAGATCAGGGCGCAACTGCGAGTTCCGCGAATGGTACTCCCACCGCCGCAGACAACGTGACTGAGTCCGAGAACTCTTCTGCGACGCCTGCTGCTTCGGAGCAGAAGAACGCCGTTGCCGCCGCGTCCGCCACAACGCTTTCGAGCGAGGCCAAGGTCTTCATCCAGGACACCAAGGATAAGGACAGCTCCTATTCCACGAAGTCGGGCGCGCTCAGCGCGGGCGATACGCTCTGGGCAAATATGTACGATGAGGTCGAGGACGACTGGTACGGCACTTCGACTGAGTCCGTTGCCAATCCCGGCACCTGGACTTACACCTGGCTCGCCGGCACGACCAGGGCCAGCAGCAATGTCGCCGACTACACCGAGGTCGTAGGCCACGAGCAGTCGCTCAACGTCACCGCCGCGATGGAAGGCAAATACTTCATCTGCAAGGTTACGGCAGATGGCAAGGACTACTATGGTCCCGCTGCGTACGACTCGGGCATTAACGCCAAGGACATCCCTGGCCCCGTGCTGGGCGCCGGTCAGATGGAGCTTGACAGCGTCAAGCTGAATAGCGACACGCCGAGCATAGGCGATACCCTGACGGCGACTCCGTACATAAGCTATTATCAGCAAGCCCCCGCCGATGCTAAGGTCACCTACACGTGGTCCGCATCCACCTCGCAGTACTCGGGCTTTACCAAGATCGAGGGCGAGACGGGCGCTACGCTCGTGGTGGGCGACGACCTTGAGGGCAAGTACATCAGGGTCGAGGCCAACGCTGGCGTCAACACGGTGAACAAGACCACTTCCAGCAAGGTCAAACAGGCCGGTGCGGTCGAGATTTCGGCCGTGTCTATCGTTAACACCAAGGACAACACGAGCGTCTTTGCGGTGGGGGATACCGCTAAGGCCCGCGCCAAGGAGAAGGGCGGCGCGTACGGCGCGTTCGTCGACGCGAGCAAGCTCAACTATCAGTGGCAGAGCTCTAACACCAAGAGTGGCACGTATACCGACATTGCGGGTGCCACGGGGGAGACCCTCGAGCTAACCGACGCTTTGGGCGGCAAGTACCTCAAGTGCAAGGTGTCCTCGAAGATCGGCTCTTCGAACTTGACCAACTCGACGGGCGCTCTCGTTGCTGCCGCCGGTTCAATTAATGTCACGAGCGTGACTATGAGTCCGACTTCGGGCAAAGTCGAGGTTGGTTCCACGATTACGGCGACCGCCAAGGCGGGCTCCACCGACGTTACCACCGATTCACATGTCACGTGGCAGTGGTATAAGGGCACCTCGAACTACGCGAGCTCGTGCAACACGCCTATCGAGGGTGAGACCGGCAACACCCTGACGGTGACCGCCGCCCTTAAGGGTTACTACGTCGTGGCCAAGGCCAACGGCGGTTACGGCGAGCAGAAGCCCTACTATGCGGCGGGTTCCGTTTCCGTCGCGGGCCAGGTTGAGCTGTACGACGTACAGTTTGAGGGCTCTCCCGCCACCAATGGCGTGCACGTAGGCGATACGCTCAAGACTAAGGTGCGCAAAAAGGACGGCTCCAACTATCACTATATCGACCGCACCGATAATGTGACCTACCAGTGGCAGTATGCAAACAGCAGCTCGAGCTACGACTCCGCCTATACCGATATCCCCGGTGCCACCGAGGCCACCTATACCGTTGACGCCGCCTATGCCGGCAAGTACCTGCGCGTGAAGGTTACGAGCGAAAATACCGTTTCCAGCACGCAGAAGAAGAGCTCCTACGGCGGCACGCAGTCCGTTGCCCCGCTCGGCCCCGTGACGCTTAAGGGTCAGTACAAGCTGGCGGGCATTGAGCTTGCCGATAAGAACGTTACGCTGAGCGTGGGTTCGAAGATCACGCCGAGTGTGCAAGTGCCGGGAAGCTGGTCGGGCTCGACCAAGGACGTGCCCGACGATGCCGAGCTCACCATGGCGTGGTATGCCAAGGGCGAGGGCGATGCCGATTGGACCGAGCTCACCGACGGCATCGATACGACCGATGGCAGCCTGACCATTTCGGATGCGCTTGTCGGCAAGCGCATCAAAGTTACGGCGAACGCCCTAGACAACACCGTTGAGTGGGTTTCGCCCGATAGCGTTACCGCGGCGGGGAAGTATAACCTGCTGCGCGTGACCACTACGCCGCAGATCAATAGTGATTCGACCCATCTCGTTTCGGGCGATAGCGTCAAGGCGACGGCGCAGGCTAGGCGCGCTGACGGCTCGACCACCAACGGCATTGACGTGACCACTCAGGCGGCTGTTGCCTGGTATGCGGCGGACGATGCGAAGGCTCCGGAGGCCGACTGGACGCTTCTGTCCGATATGTCGGGCGCCACGGCAACGGTTTCGGCTTCTGCAGCGGGCAAGTATCTGAAGGCTGTCGCCACGAGCGGCGACTCGACGGTCGAGCTCGTCTCTGCCAACAAGGTTATCGCCGCGGGCTCGCTCGAGGCCGCAGTCCAAAAGCTCAACGATGCCAATAAGCAGATCGCTGTTGATTACAGCGCCAAGGGCGGCAACGTCAATGACGCGCTGAAGGCGCAGCTTGCCGATTTGGGCTTTACCGATATTGACGTCAAGGTCTCCGAGGGCGGCGTTGCCTTTAAGGCCGAGGACGCCAAGGCTACGGTCGGTATCTCCGACGCCCAGGATAAGACCAACGGCGATGTGACGTTCTTCTTCATTGACCCCAACGACTACACCGGTTACAACATTGACGGTCTGCGTAACGCCGATGTGGCGTTTGAACTGTCGCGCGATGGCAAGACCGAGTATTACCTGCCCAACAAGTCCGTGCAGGTTGCTTGGGATGAGGCTCGTGTGCAGCAGATGCTCGACGATGCCGCCGAGCAGGTTGCCATCGGTTACGCCGCAGGCGATTCGGCTGAGTCCGTCACGTCCAACCTCACGCTTCCGTATCGCGCGGGCTCCAATAACAAGTTCGAGGTTAGCTGGAAGAGTTCCGACGGCGATGTCATTTGGCCGTTCGGTTATGGCTGGGACGACTACACCGGCAAGGTGACGCGCGTTTCGAGCGATCGCACCGTAACGCTGACCGCGACCGTTTCGTTTGTGAGCGGTGGCCCGTCTGACGTTAAGGGCGTGCACGACTTCACGGTGACCGTTAAGGGCGATCCCGAGAAGGTCGCCGCCGACAAGAAGGCGCTGCAGGAGAAGGTCGATGCGGCCTTTACCTACGACAACATTAAATACTCCGGCACCGAAAC
>CAJJVE010000164.1:0-4280 GCA_905196265.1 uncultured Collinsella sp.
AACAGTTTGATGTGAGTTAATATAAACAACGTCGTGAATCTGACTCCTGCCGCATGCATGACAGGGGTTAAACACAAAAAAGGAGTCAATTATGGTTTCTGAGAAGGCTACCCTCGTCAATCCGCAGGGTCTTCACATGCGTCCGGCCGGCCTCTTCGCCTCCACCATGGGCAAGTACGCCTGCGACGTGACGGTCGTCACCCCCGAGAAGGAGGTCAACGGCAAGTCCCCGATGGCCCTCATGGCTGCTGGTATCCCTTGCGGTACCGAGGTCGAGGTCAAGTGCGACGGCGCCGACGAGGCCGAGGCTCTGGCTGCTGCCATCGAGCTCATCAAGAGCGGTCTTGGCGAGTAGAACTCAAACGGGTCGCATGTTGAACAATTAAGTTCATACTTGGGGGCGCAGTGACCTGTATCAAGGTAGCTGCGCTCTTTTGTCATGGATATGGCAAAACGCTTTATCACATGGCACGGAGAGAGGAATGGGAATGTATCAGGGAGTCAACGCATCCGAGGGCATCGGTATCGGCACCGTCATGGTCGCCGTCGATCCCGACTTGACGTTTGAGCCGCACGAGGTTGCTGATTCGGCAGCAGAGAAGGAGCGTTATCAGGCTGCTCTTTCGGTCTTCTGCGAGAAGACCCAGGCTCAGGCCGACCACATGAAGGAGACGGTGGGCGAGGCCGAGGCCGAGATCATGAGCGGACACATTGTTCTGGCTCAGGATCCGGGCATGACCGACGCCATCAACGCTGCCATTGATGGCGGCACCTGCGCCGAGCAGGCGCTCATGGACACCTCGACCATGTTCGAGAACATGTTCCTGTCCATGGACGACGAGATGTTCCGTCTGCGCGCGGCCGACATCGCCGACATCCGCACCGGTATTCTGGCCGAGCTGCTGGGCAAGGAGGTCGTCGACCTCTCCGTCCTGCCCGAGAACACCGTCGTTGTCGTGCACGACCTTACGCCGTCCATGACCGCCACGATCGATAAGGCTCACGTTGCCGGCATTGTCACCGAGACCGGTGGCCGCACGTCGCACTCCGCGATTATCGCGCGCGCCCTCGAGATTCCGGCTGTCCTTTCGGTCTCTAACAGCTGCACCGCGCTTCGCAACGGTATGACCGTCGTCGTCGACGGTGGCAAGGGCGTTGTCGAGGCCGATCCCGACGAGGAGACGCTCGCTGCCTACACCGCCAAGGCCGAGGCCTTCGCTGCCGAGAAGGCGGCTCTCGAGGCCTTCCGCGGCAAGCCTTCTGTGACAGCCGACGGCATCAAGAAGATCATCGCCTGCAACATCGGTAACCCCGATGACGTGCCCAACGCGCTCGATCACGATGCCGAGGCCATCGGTCTGTTCCGCTCCGAGTTCCTGTTCATGGACTCCGCTGAGCTTCCTTCCGAGGAGGAGCAGTTCAACGCCTACCGCAAGGTCGCCAGCGCGCTCAAGGGTGCTCCGGTCATCATCCGCACGCTCGATGTGGGCGGCGACAAGGAGATCCCGTACCTGCACATGGTCAAGGAAGACAACCCCTTCATGGGCTTCCGCGCCGTGCGTTACTGTCTGGCCAATCCCGACCAGTACAAGGTCCAGCTCCGCGCTCTGCTGCGCGCCAGCGCCTTTGGTGACGTCAAGATCATGATCCCGCTCGTCACCTGCGTCGAGGAGGTCGTGGCCGTCAAGGAGCTCGTCGAGCAGTGCAAGGCCGAGTTGACCGAAGAGGGTCGTAAGTTCAACGAGAACATCGAGGTCGGCATCATGGTCGAGACGCCCGCCGCTTCGCTGCTCGCTGACCGCCTGGCCGAGGTCGCCGACTTCTTCTCCATCGGCACCAACGACCTGATCGGCTACACCATGTGCGCCGACCGTGGCAACGACACCATCTCCAACCTGTACCAGGTGTACTATCCCGCCGTGCTCCGCTCGCTCAAGAACATCATCGAGAGCGGCGTGAAGGCCGGCATCATGGTCGGTATGTGCGGCGAGGCCGCTGCCGATCCGCTGCTTGAGCCGCTGCTGATCAGCTGGGGCCTGGAGGAGTTCTCGATGAGCGCTCCGTCGATCCTGCGCGCCCGCAAGACCATCAGCCAGTGGACCAAGGCCGAGTGCGCCCTCACATATACAGGGGGTACTGTAAATGTTCTACACGCTAACCGCTAATCCGGCTGTCGACATGACGGTTTCGAGCTCTCCGCTCGAGCCCGACGAGAACGTCCGCACCGGCTCGGCCAGCTACACGGCCAACGGCAAGGGCCTCGACGTGTCCTTCGCCTTTAAGAAGATGGGCGTCGACACCGTCGCGCTCGGCTTCTTCGCCGGCTTCACGGGCAAGTTCATCGTCGAGGAGGTCATGAACCTGGGTTGCCTGTGCCGCCCGGTTTGGACCGACGGCATCACGCGTATCAACACCTACGTCAACGATGGCCAGCACGAGTACGGCATCCTTAACCCCGGCGCCCCGATTACGCCGCAGCACCAGGAGGAGCTCTACAACATCCTGGACACCGCGGGCGACCTTGAGTGCCTGATCGTCTCTGGTTCCGTGCCTCCCAAAGCTACGCCCGACTTCCTGGCTCAGGTCATGGAGCACGCTCAGGCTCGTGGCGCCGACGTCGTCCTGGACCTGTCCTCTGATAAGCTCAAGGAGCTCGCTCACAAGAAGCCTCTGCTCATCAAGCCGAACCATCACGAGATGAAGGCCATCTTTGGCGTGCCGGTCGACACCGACGACGAGGTCCGCGTTGCCATGAAGATGGCTCACGACGCTGGTGTTCAGAACGTGCTGCTCACCCGTGGTAGCCGTGGTGACGCCTACTTCTCCAACGGCGAGGACATCTGGTATGCCAAGCGTGAGTTCAACATCAAGCTGGTCTCTTCCGTCTGCGCCGGCGACTGCACCCTCGCTGCGTTCCTGCACAAGTGGTACAGGGATCGCGACAATGTCGAGGAGGCTATGAAGCTCGCTATGGCCACCGGCGCCAACGTTGCCGAGTCCGTGGGCATTGGCGACTTCGGTCACGTTGACGAGTACAGCAAGCGCGTTGCTGTCCGTAAGCTCGATCGCAAGTAATCGAAAAGCGATACATTCGCGCGCATGCGGCGCTCTGACTTCGGTCGGGGCGCCGTTTTTTCGTGGGAAAAGTGAGATGAAGCCGCCCTTCACCGCTTCCACACCGTTCGCCGAGTTGTTGTAGCCTTTTGCCGAATCGTGGAATATACTTTCATTAACACGTTGCTTCGTGAAAGGAACATTCATGATTTACACGCTCACTGCAAATCCCGCCATTGACTACAACATCTCCTGCGACGGCCTGTCCTCCAATACCGTTACGCGCACCCGCAACGCGGTCTACACCCCCAACGGCAAGGGTCTCAACGTCTCGTTTACGCTCGACCACTACGGCGTCGACACCACGATCCTGGGCTTCTTTGCTGGCTTCTCGGGTGAGTTCATCGTTAAGGGCGCCGAGGCCCTCGGCGTGCCCGTCAAGCCCGTGTGGACCGACGGCATCACGCGTGTCAACGTGTTCCTCAACGCCGGTCCCGACACCGAGTACAACATGGTCAATGCCGGTGCCGCCATTAACGGGGCCAACGAGCAGGAGATGTTTGAGCTCATTGATTCGCTCGACGACATGACCTGCCTGGTCATTAGCGGCTCGTTGCCCCCCAATACCTCCGAGGGCTTCCTGGCCGAGGTCCTGCGTCGCGTGAAGGCCAAGGGTGCCGAGTTCGTACTCGATATCTCGAGCCATCAGCTTGCCGACCTCATTGCCATGGAGCCGTTGCTCATTAAGCCCAACGACGACGAGTTGCTCGACATTTTTGGCATTAAGGTGAGCGGTGGCGATGACGAGTCCGTCAAGGGCGCGATGGCCGAGCTGCACGCCAAGGGCGCCAAGAATGTGCTGCTGACCCTCGGCGGCGCCGGTGCCTATTTCTCCAACGGCGAGCACATCTGGTTTGCCAACCGCACCTTCGACGTCAAGCTCCTGTCGACCGTCTGCGCCGGCGATTCTTCGCTCGCTGCCTTCCTGTCCGTGTGGCATGACGCCCCCGAGCGCGTCGAGGACGCCCTGCGCCTCTCGATGGCCACCGGTGCCAACGTGGTCGAGTGCCCGGGCTTGGGCGACTTTGCCAAGGTAGATGAATACAAGAAGAACATCGAAGTTCGTCAGGTCTGCTAGTTCCGGCACCTCGCCTGAATAGTTCGACTAATTCGCATCCGTCTTATATCAGGACGGATGCGTTTTTGTTTATCGGACTTGCGTGTGC
>CAJJVE010000165.1:0-4268 GCA_905196265.1 uncultured Collinsella sp.
GCCGATGCACGGCACACCCATCTCGTGCGCACCCTCCACATCGTTGAAGCGATCGCCGATCATCACGGCCTCGTCGGCCGTCGCGCCCAGGGCCGCCAGGGCATCGCGGACCGAATCGGCCTTGATCTCGCGCCCCTGCGGCGGATTCATGCCAACCACGGCTTCGAACTGGCAAAGCCCCAGCTCATGCACCATATCGATGCACTTCGCCTCCATGCGAGACGTCGCGACCGCCATGCGATGCCCCTGCGCGGCAAGGCTGTCGAGCAGCTCGGAGATTCCATCGAACACGGGGTACTCATCCGGCCCCAGCTCATCGAAAAAGGCACGGTACTCGTCGGCCACCACAAGTGATTCCTCGCGCGAGAAGCCATAAAAGTCGTGGAAGCTCTTCCACAGGGGAGGCCCGATCATACGGCGCAGGTCACCCATCTGCGCTTCCGAAAACCCGCGCGCAGCAAGCGTCTTGCGCGTCGAGGTCATCACCGCCCGGCCTGTATCGGCCACCGTGCCATCGAAATCAAACAGCACGACTGGCCGCTTGCATATCTCCAGTGCCTCCATCGGCATCCCTCTTCCCCAGTTGATGATTTCCACACCGACACTTCAAACTGTTGACTATTCAACAATTGAACCTAGCAATGTGGAATGACTCTACTATACTTGTCGCACTTTGCTCTCAGAAGGCGGCGCGCAAACGCCCCAACGAAAGGTGCAATTATGTCTTTTGCCATCATAACCGACTCCACGTCGGACATCTCCCCCGCCCGTGCCCAAGAGCTCGGCATTTACGTGATTCCACTGCATGTGATTATCGAGGGCGAGGATCTGCTCGACCAGGTGCAAATCACCGCCGAGGAATACGTCGCCCGCATGGCAGGCTCCGAGCAGCTACCGCACACCTCGCAGCCGAGTGCCGGTGAATTCAAGGCACTCTTTGACCGCGTGCTCGCCGACGGCCACGATAGCGCCATCTTTATCTCGCTATGCAGCGAGTGGTCTGCCTGCTACGCCAACGCGTGCCAGGTGGCCGATACCCACGAGCTCGACGTGCGCTGCATCGATTCGCGCACCGGCTCGGGCGCCGAGGGTCTGCTGGTAGAGTACGCGCTCGCCATGCGCGAGGACGGCCGCAGCCTAGACGAGACCGAGGCTCAGATCCGCGCGACGCTGCCCGACGCCCATCTGCTGCTGATTCCGCGCACGCTCGAGAACCTGGTCAAGAACGGCCGCGCGCCCAAGCTCGCTGGCCAGCTGACGCAGATGCTCAACATTCGCCTGGCCGTTTCGCCGGAGTGGAAATCGGGCGAGATCAAGGCCATCAAGAAGGGCCGCGGCGCCAAGCGCATCGTCGCCAACACCATGGCCGACTGCCTCGCGTTTTTGGCTGAACACCCGGGTTCGAGCGTGCGCGTGCTCACGACCGGCGCCGCCGAGGAGCAAGAGCTCGTCAACCAGGCGCTCGCGGGCCAGGACTACGTAGACGCCGGCACCGGCCCCATCGGCTGCACCATCGCGACCCACGTAGGCGTCGACGCCATCGCCATCAGCTACTGCCCCCGCTACCAGCCAACTCGCTAGGAACGCCCACATCAGTTGCGGTGAAATAGGGACTGTTTTTGGCTTATCAGCTGCCAGTCAGTCCCTATTTCACAGCAACTTGGAAGCAGTTCATTTGGGACGGGACTAAAAAGACTGGTATCAAACATTTCAGACCAGTCTTTTTAGCCCCGTCCCATTTTACCTACCCTACATCAGTCCGCTCAGGGCAATGTCAACGGCTTCGTTGAGGTCGTCGGTGATGTGTACGAGCTCGGGATCGAGCGGGCTGATCATACCGGCATCCATCACCGAGCCGTTGAGCCAGTCGAACAGGCCCTGCCAGTACTCGGTACCCACCAGCACAAGCGGCATGCGCTTAACCTTATGCGTCTGCACCAGCGTAAGCACCTCGAACATCTCGTCGAGCGTGCCAAAACCGCCGGGAAACACGATAGCACCCGAGCTGTATTTAACGAACATGGTCTTGCGCACAAAGAAGTAACGGAAGTCCATGCCGAGGTTCACGTATTTATTGAGCCCATGCTCGTGCGGCAACTCAATGCCAAGGCCAACTGACTTGCCGTTGACGCTCGCCGCTCCCCTGTTGGCCGCCTCCGTGATGCCGGGGCCGCCACCGGTTATGACCGCCACGCCGCGCTGGGCGATTTTGCGGCCGACGGTACGCGCCGCCTTGTAGAGTGGATCGGTCTTGGGCGTGCGGGCGCTGCCGAAGATGGTCACCGCGGGCCCGAGCTCGGCAAGCGCACCAAAGCCGTCGACAAACTCGGCCTGAATGCGCAGCACGCGCCACGGATCAGCATGCAGCCAGTCGGTCGACTCCTCGGGCGCCAGCAGGTTGGCGTAGGTGTTGTCCTTAGGAATCATGGGGCCGCGCATGACCACGGGACCGCGGCGGTACGTCTCGTCGTAGGCAGGCTCGCCCTCGACATTCTCGTTCTTAATCATGGGTACTCCTATCGAGAAAAAGAAAAACGGGCGGGGTCGACGCCATGCGCCAAACACCCGCCCGAACATCAACTATTCGGTATGGTACCCACGATGCATCAAGTGCTTGCAAGCTATCGGTCAGCGGTCGCGCAGACCGTGTTAGCGAACGTGACGACCGATCGCCGCTTGGCCTTTGCCGTTGCTCCCGTCTCGCAAGCGTCCGCGCCGTCCTTAGTAGTCCACCGCCGCAGGACTGTTCATCCAGTCGCTCACAAACGCACCGTAGCGGCCCTCGATAATGGCCTGGCGGGCACGCTGCATAAGGTTGAGCAGGTAGTAGATGTTGTGCATCGACAGCAGAATACCGCCGAGCATCTCCTTCTGCGTGACCATGTGACGGATGAGCGCGCGGCTGTAGCCGCCCGTGCACACCGGGCAGGTGCAGGTGGGGTCGATGGGGCCGTCGTCGTGCGCAAAGCGCGCGTTGCGGAAGTTAAGGCGACCCTCACTGGAGAACGCCGTACCCATGCGGCCGGTACGCGTCGGCAGCACGCAGTCGAACATGTCGATGCCCACGCCAACGCCGCGCACGAGCGTCGTCGGATTGCCGACGCCCATGAGGTAGCGCGGCTTGTGCTTAGGCATGTACTCGGAAACCAGCGGCGCCAGCGTCTCGAACATGGTCTCGTGATCCTCGCCCACCGAGTAGCCGCCGATGCCATAGCCGGGGAAGTCGCCGCACTCCTCCAGGTGGCGCAGCGAGCGCAGGCGCAGGTCCAGATGCATGCCACCCTGGACGATGCCAAAGAGTGCCTGGTCATCACGGGTGTGAGCCTTGTAGCAGCGCTCGGCCCACATGCTCGACAGCTCCACGGCGCGCTCAACGTAGGCGCGCGTGGCGGGATAGCCCGGGCACTGGTCGAGCTGCATGCAGATGTCGGAGCCGAGCTTCATGGCGATTTCCATGTTGTCCTCGGGTGTCCAGAACACATGGCGGCCGTCGTAATCGTTGACGATAAAGCGCACGCCCTCGTCGGTGAGCTTGACGGCGTCGTTGTGGCTGAAGACCTGGAAACCGCCCGAGTCGGTGAGGATGGGGCCGTGCCAGTTCATAAACTTGTGCAGTCCGCCCAGCTCGGCGATGGTGTCCTCGCCGGGACGCATGGACAGGTGGTAGGTGTTGGCGAGCACGATCTGCGCACCGAGCTGCTTAACGGTCTCGGTGGGGATGCCCTTGACGTTTGCCTTAGTGCCCACAGGCATAAAGATCGGTGTCTCGATGTCGCCGTGCGGGGTATGCAGCACGCCGGCGCGCGCGTGCGTCGTCGGATCCTCGGCGATTAGGTCGAATTTAAAGAGATTCTGGTCCATAAACTGGAACTCCTTGATTGCGGTTCATACGCAGACCATTATACGGGCAACCCGCAAGAAGCACCGACTCGACAGAAACTGGCGCAAAGGGGTCATAGTCATTGGGGACGTTCTTAAATGACTAGTCGTCGGGGACAGTCTTCAGCGCCATCTTGCAAAGGAGTGTCCCAATCTGCCGGCACTCAGGGACTGTCCCCAAGTGCCGGCAAGAGTGTCCCTTTCGACTAGTCATTTAAGAACGTCCCCAACGACTACATCAACAAAGGCAACGCCGATGTTATGGCACCGACAGCGAAAACCCGCCAGAGCGAGCAAGGTTTCTTCAAGCAAAATGGCGCCGCAGGTTGAACATAAGTCAGCGAGCGGGCCGCATTTGAGACAAGGTGACGTGAAACGAAAGGGCGCTG
>CAJJVE010000166.1:0-4200 GCA_905196265.1 uncultured Collinsella sp.
AGGAGCTCGAGCGCAATCTGGGCACCATCGCCCATTCCGGCTCCGAGGAGTTTAAGACCGAGAACGCCGAGCAGCAGGGCTCCGATGTCGACATCATCGGCCAGTTTGGCGTGGGCTTCTACTCTGCCTTTATGGTTGCCAGCCATGTGAAGGTCGTCAGCCGCGCCTATGGCGAGGATGTCGCCCATGTGTGGGAATCCGACGGTCTTGAGGGCTACACCATCGAGGACGGTGAGCGCGCCGAGCACGGTACCGATGTCATCCTGACGCTGCGCGAGAACGAGAAGCTCGATGCCGACGGCGAGGCCGAGACCTACGATCGCTTCCTGACCGAGTGGGGTCTCAAGAGCCTGATTCAGCAGTACAGCAACTATGTGCGCTACCCGATTCAGATGATGGTGTCCAAGAGCCGCCAGAAACCCAAGCCCGAGGACGCCGGCGACGATTACAAGCCCGAGTACGAGGACTACCAGGAGCTCGAGACCGTCAATTCCATGACACCGATCTGGAAGAAGCGCAGCTCCGATGTCGAGCAGAAGGACTACGACGAGTTCTACAAGTCCACGTTCCACGACTTTGACGATCCTGCGCGCACCATCAGCTTCCATGCCGAGGGCACGCTCGAGTACGATGCCCTGCTGTTTGTGCCGGGCCGCGCGCCGTTCGATCTGTACAGCAAGGATTACGAGAAGGGTCTGGCACTCTACAGCTCCAACGTCCTGATCATGGAGAAGTGCGACGACCTGCTGCCCGACTACTACAACTTTGTCCGCGGCGTCGTGGATTCCGCCGATGTGTCGCTCAACATCTCGCGTGAGACGCTGCAGCAGAACCGTCAGCTCAAGGCCATCGCCAAGCGTGTGGAAAAGAAGATCACCGCCGACCTTGAGGATATGCGTGACAACGACCGCGAGGCCTACGAGAAGTTCTTTGAGAACTTTGGCCGCGGTCTTAAGTACGGCATCTACTCGAGCTATGGCATGAAGGCCGATGAGCTCGCCGATCTGTTGCTGTTCTGGTCTGCCAAGGAACAGAAGATGATTACCCTGGCCGAGTATGCCAAGGGCATGCCCGAGGATCAGAAGGCCATCTACTACGCCGCCGGCGACTCGCGTGAGCGCTTGGCCAAGATGCCCGTGGTAAAGGGCGTGCTCGACCGCGGCTATGACGTGCTGCTGCTGACGCAGGACGTGGATGAGTTCACCTTCCAGGCTATGCGTGAGTACGTTGCCGCCGATATGCCCAAGATCTACGAGGACGATGCCGCCCGCGAGGCTGCCGAGAAGGCCGTGGCCGATGGTGCCGAGCCCGAGGTTGAGGATCGTCACCTGGAGCTCAAGAACGTCGCAACCGGTGATCTTGACCTGGCGACCGAGGACGAGAAAAAGGAGGCCGAGGACGCCACCAAGGAGAACGAGGACCTCTTTAACGCCATGAAGGAGGCACTCGGCGACAAGGTCGAGAAGGTTGCCGTCTCTGCGCGCCTGACCGATGCTCCCGCGTGCATCACCACCGAGGGCCCGCTTTCGCTCGAGATGGAGAAGGTGCTCCAGAAGGGTCCCGAGGGCGCGCCCGACGGTATGCCCAAGAGCCAGCGCGTGCTCGAGCTCAACGCCAAGCACCCGGTCTTTTCCAAGCTCGTCGCCGCTCAGAAGGCGGGCGACGCCGACAAGATCAAGCAGTACTCCGGTTTGCTCTATGACCAGGCCCTGCTGGTCGAGGGCATCCTCCCCGAGGATCCCGTAGCCTTCGCGGCGGCTGTTTGCAACTTGATGTAGTTCGGGGATACGGCACCGTAACTAGATTAGAACGAGTGTGGATAATCTCCCACTTTTGGCTCGAATGCGGGCTTGAAGTGAGAGATTTTCCACTCTCGTTTCCTTTTGAATGATCCCTCCGTCCCCAAGGGATCATTTATTTGTGCGGGTTGTGGTTTTGTGACCTGCTGAAATTTAAGATACTGTACAACTGTACGTTAACTCATCTTCGTAGTATATTGCTACCCGCAAAACTCAACACCATTGTGCTTTGAGACGTTAAAGCGCCTACTACAATGGTTGTCGATAGTACGATTCGATTTAACGACAGGATGGATGGTCCAAGCGTGAGTCTCGGCAGCAAACTATCCAATGCAAAGGTGTCCTTTGCGATATTTAAGCGCGACATTAAGCGACTGCTTGTGAACCCCGTCGCCCTGGTGGTTACCCTAGGCGTGTGCGTTATTCCCTCGCTGTATGCCTGGTATAACATCGTGGCAAACTGGGATCCGTATGGAAACACCCAAGGCATCAAGATTGCTATCGCCAACAACGATCGAGGCACCCAAAACGACTTGGTGGGTGAGCTCAACGCTGGCGACAAAGTGGTCGACCAGCTCAAGGAGAATCATCAGTTGGGCTGGACGTTCGTCGACTCGACGGCCGATGCCAAGGAGGGCGTCGAGAGCGGCGAGTACTATGCCGCTATCGTGATTCCCAAGAACTTCTCGGATAACCTGGTTTCGATGCTCGACGGCAACTACCATCAGCCCAAGCTCACGTACTACGTCAATGAGAAGAAGAGCGCCATTGCGCCCAAGGTTACCGATACCGGTGCAAACACCATCGAGGAGCAGATCAACTCGGAATTTGTCTCTACGGTAGGCAAGACTGTTGCCGGTATCGCCAAGGATGCCGGTGTCGATTTAAAGGACAAGGCAACCCAGACTCAGGACTCGCTGGCAAGTTCGGTGTCCGAGGCGTCCGACACCTTGGGCGAGGTGCGCGATTCGATTGGCGATATGAATGCCGCCATCGATAAGACGAGTGGCGCTATCGCCTCGGCTGATGCGGCACTTGCCGGCTTGCAAGGCCAGGCACCGTCGCTGACGCAGGCGATCTCCCAGGGCAACGACCTGCTGAGCGAAGCTCGCACCACGGCGGGCAACTCCATCACCTCGCTCTCCAAGGCGCTCTCGGAAGGCAGCCTTGCGCTCACCAAGACGTCGGCCTCTGCGAACGCTGCCATCGGCAAGCTGACGGGCGCGGTCACATCTACGACCACCCGTATCGACAACTCGCTCGAGTCTCTTCAAGCGACGATCGACCACAATAAGGCCGTTATCGGGCACTTGGAGATTCTCGCCAATGACACGTCGACAGGTTCCGAGGAAATTGACGCGCGCATTGTATCGACCATCGATTTGCTTCGAGAGCAGAATGAAAAGCTTCAGAGCATCAAGGACGGTCTGTCCGCGCAGTCGAGCGCCATGGCGAATGACGCAGCGGCTGTTTCGGGTGCCAGTGACGCTATCAATAACGCAATTCATACCGGTGCGACCAACCTTGGCCAAGCCCAGACGGACTTGGGCCAAAACGCGCTGCCGAAGGCCTCGAGCGCGCTCGACTCTTTTGCTGCCGTTTCGGGCGACCTGACCGGTATCGTCTCGGGTATGACACCTACACTTGCAAATGCGCGCGGCACGTTGGCGCAGCTTAGCGCTACGCTCGGCCAGGCCAAGACCACGCTGTCCCAGACCGATTCCTCGCTTGCCAAGGTCCAGGACAAGCTTGCAACCGCCGCCAATGACATCGCGGCGCTGCAGACCTCCGAGTCCATGGGCGAGCTGGCCGATCTGATGGGCGTCGATGTCAATGACGTGGCAGATTTCATGGCGTCTCCGGTTGAGTTGACGTCCAAGTCAATCTATCCGGTCAAGAGCTTTGGCTCGGGCATCGCTCCCTTCTACACCAATCTGGCGCTTTGGGTGGGCGGCTATGTGCTCATCGCCATTTACAAGCTCGAGGTCGACCGTGAAGGTGTTGGCAGCTTTACGGCGCGCCAAGGCTACTTTGGCCGCTGGTTGCTCATGGTGATCCTGGGCGCGTTGCAGGCCATCATCGTTACGGTAGGCGATCTGGTGATTGGCGTGCAGTGCGTCAGCCCGCTGCTGTTCGTGCTGGGCGGCATCGCCATTTCGTTCACCTACGTCAATATCATCTATGCGCTGTCCACCACGTTTAAGCATATCGGCAAGGCTATCGGCGTCATTCTCGTCATCGTGCAGATCCCGGGTTCGTCGGGCATGTACCCCATCGAGATGATGCCCGGCTTCTTCCAGTGGCTGCACCCGCTGCTGCCCTTTACCTACGGCATCAATCTGCTGCGCGAGACGGTCGGCGGCATGTATTCGTTCAACTACCTGTTTAACCTGTGCATTCT
>CAJJVE010000167.1:0-4194 GCA_905196265.1 uncultured Collinsella sp.
CATGCGGACTCCGTTCCGGACCTCAACGGTCCAACTTTTTGTCCGCAGTCCCGCCTCAAAACGGGATGCAGTTTCCGCCCGGCCAACCCTCGCCGCCATTCCGCCATTCAGCGGTCCGCACCAGCAGACTCGTTCACAGAAAATATATGAACAGATGTTCGATACACATACATTTACCTGCGTGTTTTCTGTCGAAAAACTTTGCTACTCCAAAAACTCAATCGCGTCAAGGCTTTTCTTGCCCAACGGTCGGTACCTGATAAACTATTAGGTTGCGATAACTGGCGAAGCTATGCCTCGCCAACCCACCGAGCATTTCCGTGAAGGAGGAAAAACCTGGTGACCTACGCATACACTGCCACTGAGCGCAAGCGCGTCAGCTTCGGGAAAATCCCGGAGGCCATGGAGCTCCCCAACCTTATCTCTGTTCAAAGGGAATCCTTTGAGCGTTTTAAGGACGAGGGCCTTCGTGAGGCGTTCAAGGAATCCAGCCCCATCCAGAGCCAGAACCATGTTCTCGAGGTTACCTTCGGCGAGCATCAGTTCGGCGACCCCGCGCACACCGTTGAGGAGTGCCGCGAGAAGGATATGACCTATCAGGCTCCGCTTCTGACCGACGTCCGTCTCACCAACAAGGAGACCGGCGAGATCAAGGAGCAGCTCGTCTTCATGGGCGACTTCCCCATGATGACTGATCAGGGCACCTTCATCATCAACGGTACCGAGCGTATCGTCGTCTCGCAGCTCGTCCGCTCCCCGGGCGTGTACTACAGCTCCGAGATGGATTCGGGCAAGCAGATCTACAAGGCCCAGATCATCCCGTCCCGCGGTGCCTGGCTTGAGTTTGAGGTCGACAAGCGTGACCAGCTCATGGTCTCCATCGACCGTAAGCGCAAGCAGAGCGCCACGATGTTCCTGCGCGCCCTTGGCATCGCCGTCACCAACGACGACATCATCGAACTGCTCGGCAACTCCGATGTGATCAAGCGCACCCTGGAGCGCGACACCGCCCTCACCCGCGAGGACGCTCTCATCGAGATCTACCGTCGTCTGCGCCCGGGCGAGCCTCCCACCGTGGATGCTTCCCGCAGCCTGCTCGAGGGTCTGCTCTTTAACCCGCAGCGCTACGACCTGGCCCGCGTCGGTCGTTACAAGGTCAACAAGAAGCTCAACCTCACCACCGAGGAAGAGGTCACGGTGCTCACCGACGAGGATATCGTCGCGACGCTGCGCTACCTCCTGTCCCTCGCTGCTGGCGAGCAGGGCTTCAAGGTCGACGACATCGACCACTTCGGCAACCGCCGCATCCGTACCGTCGGCGAGCTCGTCGCTAACCAGTTCCGTATCGGCATGAGCCGTATGGAGCGCGTCGTCCGTGAGCGCATGAGCTCCCAGGACATCGACGAGATCACCCCGCAGTCGCTCATCAACATCCGCCCGATCGTGGCCTCCATCAAGGAGTTCTTCGGTTCCTCGCAGCTCTCGCAGTTCATGGACCAGGCGAACCCCCTGACCGGTCTGACCCACAAGCGCCGTCTGTCCGCACTCGGCCCTGGTGGTCTTGCCCGCCGCACCAACGTGCCGACGGCCGTCCGCGACGTTCACAATTCGCACTACAGCCGCATGTGCCCGATCGAGACCCCCGAAGGCCCCAACATCGGCCTGATCGGCTCGCTCGCCCTCTACGCTCGCGTCAACGAGTACGGCTTCATCGAGGCCCCGTTCCGTCGCGTCGAGAACGGCGTTGCCACCGACCAGATCGACTGGATGACCGCTGACGAGGAAGAGAAGCACGTCATCGCGCCGGCCAACACGCCGCTCGATCCCAAGACCAACGAGTTCATCACGACCGATGCCGAGGGCAAGATCGTCCGTCCGCACACCGTGATCGCCCGTACCCGTGACTTCGACGGCTCCTTCGGCGCTCCCGCCGACGTGCCCGTCGAGGACGTCGACTACATGGACGTCTCGCCGCGTCAGATGCTTTCCGTCGCAGCCACGCTGATCCCGTTCCTGGAGCACGACGACGCCAAGCGTACGCTGATGGGCGCTAACATGCAGCGTCAGGCCGTGCCGCTGGTTCACCCTGCCGCTCCCTATGTCGGTACCGGCATGGAGCGTCGCGCCGCTCTGGACTCCGGCGAGGTCACCCTGGCCAAGAACGCCGGCGAGGTCATCTTTGCCGACGCCGCCAAGATCATCGTCAAGCATGCCGGCGGCATGGATGAGTATCATCTGGCCAAGTACCAGCGCTCCAACCAGTCCACCTGCATCAACCACCGTCCGCTCGTTCGCGTCGGTGACACCGTTGAGCAGGGCGAGCCTCTGGCCGACGGTCCTTCGACCGATCACGGCGAGCTCGCACTGGGCCAGAACCTCACCGTGGCCTACATGCCGTGGGAAGGCTTTAACTACGAGGACGGTATCGTCGTGTCCGAGCGCCTGGTGGCCGAGGACCTGCTGACGACCATCAACATCACCCGTCACGAGATCGACGCCCGCGACACCAAGCTCGGCCCCGAGGAGATCACCCGCGAGATCCCGAACCTCTCCGAGGACATGCTTGCCAACCTCGACGAGGACGGTATCATCCGCATCGGCGCCGAGGTCGGCCCTGGCGACATCCTGGTCGGCAAGGTTACCCCCAAGGGCGAGAGCGCTCTGACCGCCGAGGAGCGCCTGCTGCGCGCCATCTTCGGTGCCAAGGCCCACGATGTCCGCGACACCTCCCTTAAGATGCCTCACGGTGCTTACGGCCGCGTCATCGACGTCGTCCGCTTTAGCCGCGAGAACGGCGACGACCTGGCCCCCGGCGTCAACGAGCAGGTGCGCGTCTACGTCGCCCAGCGTCGTAAGATCCAGCAGGGCGATAAGATCGCCGGCCGCCACGGCAACAAGGGTGTTATCTGTAACGTTCTGCCGGTCGAGGACATGCCCTACATGGCTGACGGTACCCCGATCGACGTTATCCTCAACCCGCTGGGCGTTCCTTCGCGTATGAACGTCGGCCAGCTGCTCGAGTGCCACCTTGGCTGGGCTGCTGCGTGCGGTTGGGATACCGAGCAGGCCGACTCCGACAAGTACGTCCCCGGTCCGTTCTTCACCGCCACGCCCGTCTTCGACGGCGCCAAGGAGGACGAGATCGCCGAGGTCATCCGTCGTGCCAACAAGAACATGCTCAACAAGGCCACCGCTGCCTTTGGCGATCACATGCGTCCCGAGTTCGTCACCCAGCTTGACGAGCGCGGCAAGACCCGTCTGTTCGACGGCCGCACCGGCGAGGAGTTCCGCGAGCCCATTACCGTGGGTACGTCCTACATCCTCAAGCTCGGCCACATGGTCGACGACAAGATCCACGCTCGTTCGACCGGCCCTTACAGCCTGGTTACCCAGCAGCCGCTGGGCGGCAAGGCTCAGTTCGGCGGCCAGCGCTTCGGCGAGATGGAAGTTTGGGCACTGTACGCTTACGGTGCTTCCAACGTCCTGCAGGAGATCCTGACCGTCAAGTCCGACGATACCGTGGGCCGCGTTAAGACCTACGAGTCCATCGTCAAGGGCGAGAACGTCCCGGTCCCGGGTATCCCCGAGTCCTTCAAGGTTCTCGTTAAGGAGATTCGCTCCCTCGCACTGGACATCGAGCCCATGCACGATGCCGACGAGGACGCCTCCGCCCCTGTGACCGCCGAGGAGACCTCCGCTCTCGACGACCTGGCTGCGCTCGCCGGCGTTGACGCCGACGTCGAGGCCGAGGATGCCGAGACCGCCGAGGCACCCGAGGCTGTCGCCGCCACGACCACTGATAAGGAGTAGTTGACTGTGGCAGATTTCGAAGCTACTGATTTTGACTCGGTAAAGATCTCCCTTGCCTCCGCCGACCAGATCCGTTCCTGGTCGCACGGTGAGGTCAAGAAGCCGGAGACCATCAATTACCGTACCCTCAAGCCCGAGAAGGACGGCCTGTTCTGCGAGAAGATCTTCGGTCCCGCCAAGGACTGGGAGTGCTCCTGCGGCAAGTACAAGGGCATCCGCTTTAAGGGCATCGTCTGCGAGCGCTGCGGCGTCGAGGTCACCTCGGCCAAGGTGCGTCGCGACCGCATGGGCCACATCGAGCTCGCCGCCCCGGTGACGCACATCTGGTTCTTCAAGGGTGTGCCTTCCCGCCTCGGCTACCTGCTGAACGTCACCCCGAAGGAC
>CAJJVE010000168.1:0-4164 GCA_905196265.1 uncultured Collinsella sp.
GGACGGCAGCGCTGTGACCTCCGATACCGGTGAGATCTTCTGGGGCGAGCCGGGCACCAACGGCCAGCATGCCTTCTATCAGCTGCTGCACCAGGGTACCGTGGTGGTTCCGGCCGACTTCATCGCCTTCGCCAATACCGCCAACCCTGCGACCGATAGCGGTCAGGACGTGCACGAGCTGTTCCTGGGCAACTTCCTTGCCCAGACCAAGGCACTCGCCTTTGGCAAGACAGCCGACGAGGTTCGTGCCGAGGGTACGCCCGAGCAGATCGTCCCGGCCCGCTGCTTTGAGGGCAACCGCCCGACGACCTCGATCTTCGGCGACACACTGACCCCGTTTGCACTCGGCGAGCTCATCGCCCTGTACGAGCACATCACGTTTGTCGAGGGCACGGTCTGGGGCATCGACTCCTATGACCAGTGGGGCGTTGAGCTGGGCAAGCAGCTTGCCAAGCAGATTACTCCGGCCTTCCACGACGACGCTGCCAAGGCCGAGCAGGACGCTTCGACCCAGGCGCTCATCGAGTTCTACCGCGCTCACCGCAAGTAGTCGCTGCTGTTAACGCATCGCGCCTTATAGTCAGGGGCCCGTATCCTATCGGATGCGGGCCCCTTTGCTTTGCCGTGGTCCCGGGGCGCACGGCCTTTGTGGAACATCGCCGGGGCGCCGCGCGCTGCGAGAACCCTGCGTCTAGATCTCGGCCTCCGCATGGCCTCGCTGCGCCTCGGGCAGCTCCCCGTAGAGCGGATGGTCTTCGAGCCTAAAGCGCTCGACCTGTTCGGGAGTGCGACCGCGTACAAAGAGCCACGAGCGATCGATCGGCGTCGCCATGAGCGTGCTGGGCAGCGCGTCGGCGCGGTCGGAAAACACCCGGGCGCTCTCGGGATCCTGGAACGCCAGCACCAGATGCGTGTCGCAGTTGCCCATGATGGAGCGTGCGCGTGCCTCGCCATAGAGCGCATCGAGCTGGTTGGTCGACTGCAGCAGCAGCGTTGCCCAGATGTTGCGGCTTCGGATAATCGAGAGCGCGTTGTCGATCTGGGGGATCTGCAGATTTGCGAAGTCATCGAGCATAAAGCGCACGGGCACGGGCAGGCTGCCGTCGGGCTGCCTATCGGCTTCGCGAATGAGGCCCATAAACGCCTGCGTAATAAAGAGGCCGGTCAGCGGATCGAGATTGCGGTCAATATCGCTTACGGTTACAAACAGGGCGCAGGGGGTGTGTCCCATGGAAGCGAAGTCCACCTGATGGCACTCACGATAGAGCTGTGCCGCACCGTCGAATCCCAGACACATGACCTTTTCGGCAAGGATGCCGACGATGCTCGCGTGCATGCGCTCGGCATTTTGCGTAATGGCGTAGCGCCGCCATAGCGAGAGGGCATAGCTTTGGGGGTCGGTCGTGATCAGGTCGTCAAACAATCGGGCCGTGGCACCGTCCTGCAGGTGCTCGATCAGCTTGATGACCGAGCTGATCGTCTGCTCGTCGGCGGGTAGCCGTTCGGTGACGTAGGCGATAAGACACGACAGCAGGTTTGCCGCCGCATGATCCCAAAAAGGCTGGTTGTTGTCCTCGATGGGGCAGATGGCCTTTGCCACCGAGAGGATGTCCTGCTGGTTGGGCCTGCCGTCCGCCTTGCGGCGAATGTGCCTCAGGGGGTTGTAGCCGCAGCGCTCGATGCCGGGCGCAAGGGCCGGGACGGTATTGAGGTCGGCGAAGTTGAGACATTGCACGCGGTAACCGTGGGCCGCCAGCACGGGTCCCACTTCGCGACAGAGCGTGCCTTTGGTGTCGAGCACGATGTAGCTTGCGTTCATTTGCAGCAGGTTGGGCTTGAGGACGTTTCGGGTCTTGCCGGCTCCCGAGGGGCCGATTACAAGTGCGTTGTTGTTGAGTCCCGTTTGGCGGGTGTCGCAGGAAAGCGTTCGATCCTTGGCGAGGATGGTGGACGATGCGGACTCAGATGCGGCGAGGCGGCTGGCGAGGTTAGACATGGGCGACCTCCTTGGTGGTCGAGAGGATTTCGTGGGCAAAGCCGAGCTCGACGGCGCGCTCGGCCGAAAGGTAGGTGTCTTTTGCAGTGAGGGACTGGATGCGCTTGGGCGTGAGGCCGCTGCGGTCCGAGAGGATTTGCGTGAGGGTCTTGCGGGTCTGCATGAGACGCCGGCTGGTTTCCTGCAGCGCAAGTGCCGAGCCGCCTGCCCCCTGGGGGATCAGCGGGTCGTGAATCATGAGCTCTGCATGGGGCGCCATACGGCGATCGTCGCCGCCCATAAAGATCACGGCGCCCATGGACGCGGCGAATTCCAGGCAGACGGTGCGGATGGGGCACGATGCGAGGCGCATGCGTCATAGATCGCAAGACCCGATCGCACGCTTCCGCCGGCGCTGGCGACAAATATGGTGATGGGGCGGCTGGGGTCGGTGGCATCGAGCAGGCGGATCTGCTGGCATAGGTCGTGGGCCATCGGGGTTTCGATGTTTCCCATGACGGTGAGCTCGCGACGGGCGAGCATCTCATCGTAAATGCTGGTGAGCGTGATACCTCGGGCGGATTCACGCATGGTGAGGGGGCTGATGATGGGGGAATGATTGGTGTCCATGAGGACTCCTTTCTGTTGGTTGTGTTGTGGAATAGGATTGTTGCCCGCGGAGGGGCTGGCGGGCTACAGGGTTCGTCCGAGCCTGAGATCGAGCTCGGTTGTGGGGCAGGCTGCCTGTTCGTGCGGCTCGCAAGCGCCAAGGGCTCCAAAGCGATGGAGCGTTGCGGCGGGCGTGGTGTAGGCGAGCCGTAGCTGATGCTCGACAGGGGCACATCCGTCATTTTTGTAATGAGCCGCGTAGTACTGCGCGATGCTGGCGTTCATCTCGTTGCCATTGCGATGGCGCTCAAACTGGCGTCTGCAGGTCTCGATGATCTTTGCTACCGACTTGGGTGCCGTCGCGGGAACAAGGGCGAGATAGCCCTCAAATAGCTCGTTGATGCTCAGGAGGCACAGCAGGTCGATCAGCGTCCTTATGGCTGCTCCCTCGGCGGAAAAGTGCGCGGTCATGCGGTTATATCGGTTGCGGTCGACGATGGCCGCATGGGGTCTTGGAGTTTTCTGCCCCGTGGTTCCGGGCTTTTGCCGCGCCTGTGTATTGAGCTCGACGTTGCAGCGCTTGAGGCCGTCCAACGGAAGGAACAGTGCGGTGCGCAGGGTGTTCCGCTTGCTTTCGAGTTCATGACGCTCGTCGGGTTCCCATTCGAGCTTGAGTTTCGTGTCGAGCGCCGTAAGCATATGGGCTAGGCAGCCTACGGTAAGAACGTATGAATCGTTGTCGTGTTTTGGGGCATAGGGGTCTGTCAGCTTGCGAATGTCGGGGTCGCCCATGATCTTTGTGCAGCGCTTCAGCAGTTGAGGGTGGTCGGCCAAGATCGTCGCGAGCGGTAGCGACGCGTAGTTCTTGATGGTCGCGGCGGCAAAGGCGGCGTCATATTCGTTTGCATATGCTCGCTCAATGCGGGCATCCAGAATGCTTTTCTTATCGCCGTCTTCAGCGTGGTGGTTTGTCATAGCTTCTCCAATCGGTTGATGTTCGTGCTGTTTGTTGATGTGTTGGTTGTCGTGAGTGATGTGCTTGCCGTGGGTGATGTGCTGACGTTGGGGTGCTATGCGGTTTTCAATGAGCCCGTGAGGCAGTTGCTGCAGGGGCGGGATGGAACGGCCCATGCAAGGCGGAAGGCATCGTGCTCAAAATCGAGACAGCAATGCCCTGGGTGCCTCACATGTGGCAGTTACCTCATTAAGTTGTCATTGCGTTTGGGGTTGTACTTTGCCGATCTTCTTTCTCTTACACGCTGAAAACTGAAACTGAATATGCTCGATCAAACGATGACCACCGGAGCGTTCATCTTTAAAGTACGTTCGTTTTGCTGATTTGACAAGAACTAATTTTGAATTTTTTTCTACGGGATGAAATGAGATTTGTGGAACGGTCGCGATTGGTGTCGCCAGCTTTGCATGTGGTGGCTCGGCGTTTGGGCTGGAACGACTGAGCCCCGAGATGGCGTCCCGTTCATGTTTGAGACAATATATGACTTTTTGCCCGTTGCAAACAGAGTCGCGGTGGGTGTTCTGTATGATGGCTCAGACAAGGTTGTTCAATGACAGGGAGGCAT
>CAJJVE010000169.1:0-4146 GCA_905196265.1 uncultured Collinsella sp.
CGTGCAGACAGCGGAGGGTGTGATGCGTCTGCTCCAGCCGCAGCATACGATGGAGATTCTCGATCAGTCCTCTTCGATCGTGGGTATTAGCGTTATGTCCTCGCAGGCTGCTGCTGCCGGCCCTGCCACGTTCCTTTCGTTTGCCGCCCTCATTTCGTTCTCGCTTGGCTTTATGAATCTGCTGCCCATCCCACCGCTCGATGGCGGCAAGCTGGTCATCGAGATCATTCAAAAGATCGCGGGCCGCGAGCTTCCGCTCAAGGTCCAGTCGATCGTGAGCTATGTGGGCATCGCGCTTTTTGCGCTGCTGTTTGTCTATATGCTTCGTTCCGACATCCTTCGATTTATTCTGTAGGGGAGTGTTTGGATTGTCTTTATCCCATCCTTTGCCTCGCGAGCTGACGCGCCCCGTGCATGTGGGCGGCGTGCAGATCGGTGGCGGCGCGCCGGTGGTGGTCCAATCCATGACCTGCACCGATACCGCTGATGCCCAGGCAACGCTTGCGCAAGTGCGTGCTTTGGCGCAGGCTGGCTGCGATATCGTGCGCGTGAGCGTGCCCACCGAGGCTGCGCTTGAGGGTTTCCGCACCATCTGCGCCGAGTCTCCGGTGCCGATTGTCGCCGATATCCACTTTAACCATAAGCTCGCCATTGGTGCCGTTGAGGCCGGTGCTGCCAAGCTGCGCATCAATCCCGGCAATATCGGCGATTGGGCCAAGGTTGACGCGGTGATCGATGCTGCGGGTGCCGCTGGCTGTGCGATTCGTATCGGCGTCAATGCCGGTTCGCTTGAGCAGGATATCGCCGAGCGCGACGACCTTACGCAGCCCGAAAAGCTCGTGATGTCGAGCGAGCGTTTCGTTAAGCATTTTGAAGACCGCGGCTTTACGAACATTGTGCTTTCGGCCAAGGCCCATAGCGTGCAAACGACGCTCGATACCTATCGAGCCCTGTCGCGCGAGATTCCCCACGTTCCGCTTCACCTGGGCGTGACGGAGGCCGGAACCAAGCTGCAGGGCACCATTAAGAGCTCGGTGGGCCTTGGTATCCTGCTGTCTGAGGGTATCGGTGACACCATGCGCGTCTCGCTCACTGCCGATCCGGTTGAGGAGCCGCCGGTTGCCTGGGGAATTTTGCAGTCGCTGGGCCTGCGTCGCCGTGGTCCCGAGATTGTCTCGTGCCCCACGTGCGCCCGCTGCCAGGTTAACCTGATTCCTATCGCCGAGGAAGTAACCGAGCGGCTTAAGAACTATGCCGCGTCGCTTTCGATTGCCGTCATGGGATGTGCCGTTAATGGCCCCGGTGAGGCTTCTGATGCCGACCTGGGCGTTGCTTGCGGACGTGGTCAGGCCCTGCTCTTTTCGCATGGCCAGATCATTGGTAAAGTAGCTGAGGATCAAATTGTCGACGCGCTTATGGCCGAGGTCGACAAGCTTATTGAGGAGAAATAAATGACTCGAGCAATGTATATGTCTAAGCTCTATGCGCCGACGCTTAAAGAGGATCCGGCCGACGCCGAGCTTGCAAGCCATCGTCTGCTGCTTCGTGCCGGTATGATCCGCAAGGAGGCCGCCGGTCTCTATTCCTATCTGCCGCTCGCTTGGCGCTCGATTCGTAAGATCGAGAACATCGTGCGCGACGAGATGGATGCCGCCGGCGCCCAGGAGCTCATGATGCCCATTATGGTCGATGCCGAGCTGTGGCGTGAGTCCGGCCGCATCGATGCTTATGGTAAGGAGCTCGTGCGCTTTGACGACCGTCATGGTCGCGAGTTTGTACTGGGCCCCACGCACGAGGAGACCGTCACGGCCCTGGTGCGCAACGAGCTGCGCTCCTATAAGCAGCTGCCCGTCAACCTGTACCACATTCAGGACAAGTTCCGCGATGAGTTCCGTCCCCGCTTTGGCCTGATGCGCGGCCGTGAGTTCATCATGAAGGACGCCTACAGCTTCTCTGCCACGCAGGAGAGCCTGCAGGAGGAGTACGACAAGATGAAGCAGGCCTACGCCAACATCTGCGAGCGCTGCTACATCAAGGCTCTGCCCGTTGTCGCCGACTCCGGCGAAATCGGCGGCGACACCTCCGTCGAGTACATGGCGCTGGCCGACGCCGGCGAGGCTTCGCTCGTCTACTGCGACGATTGCGGCTTTGCTGCCGATGACGAGGCTGCAAGCACCAAGGTCGTTGTGACCGAGGGTCCCGGCGACGGCACGCTCACCAAGGTCGAGACTCCGGGTATGGGCACCATCGAGGCCGTCGCCAAGTTCTTCGGCTTCCCCGAGAACGGCACGCGCAAGTCGCTGGCGTTGATTGACTCCGAGGGCAAGCCGGTCGTGGCCATTGTTCCGGGCGACCACGAGCTCAACGACTGTAAGGCCGAGCACGTCTTTGGCAAGGGCTATCGCATGATGACCGACGAGGAGCTCCAGACCTACGGGCTGCATAAGGGCTTTATCGGACCGGTTAACCTGCCCGAGGGCATTCGTCTGGTCTGCGACGAGAGTCTGCGCGAGTCCAAACAGTGGGCCTGCGGTGCCAACGAGGTCGACTATCACTTTACCGGCGCCTGCCCCGAGCGCGACTTTACCGTCGACGAGTGGGCCGACCTGGTTACCGTCGTCGCCGGCGATCCCTGCCCGCACTGCGGCAAGCCGCTGTCTGCTGCTCGCGGTATCGAGGTCTCCCAGGTCTTCCAGCTGGGCACCAAGTACTCCGAGGCCATGGGTGCCACCTTTATGGACGAGGACGGCAAGGAGAAGCCGCTTATCATGGGTTGCTATGGCGTTGGCGTGTCTCGCTCGCTCGCTGCCGTCGTGGAGCAGCACAACGACGAGCACGGCATCGTCTGGCCGGTCTCCGTTGCCCCGTACGAGGTTGCTGTGATTCCGCTCGACCCCAAGAAGGAGGAGTGCGCTACCGTCTGCGAGCAGATCGTTGATGGCCTGTGCGCCGAGGGTATCGAGGTCGTCGTCGATGACCGTGACGAGCGTCCCGGCTTTAAATTTGCCGACAACGACCTTATGGGCTTCCCGTATCAGGTCGTTCTGGGTAAGCGTGGCCTCAAGAACGGCACCGTCGAGCTCAAGGACCGTGCCACGGGTGAGCGCGAGGACGTGGCGATCGACGAGGTCGTCGCCAAGGTCGCCGAGCTTGTGAAGGCGGCACGCCGTTAATCGGTGATTTCGCTTGTAGTTCGATATACGGGACGGCCCCGCATTTCTCCAGATAGGGGAGATGCGGGGCCGTCCTTTTATCTTGTCGACGTACTCAATCGCTAAAAGGAAACCCCACAGCCCATGCGAGCTGCGGGGTTTCCTTTGTGCCTCCGATGCGAAATAAATCGCTCAGATATTACTGATAATCGACGACGTCGATCCAGTTCTTCAGGAACTCATCGTTTACGTTGCGCTTACGAGCGAGCTCGGAAGCGGCGACGATGCTCGTCCACTGACGCACGACCTGCATGGGCATGTCGGCGCGGTCGCAGTAGAGCTCCAGGTAGGCCTCGGCCTGATCCTTGCTGTTGAGGGCAAAGAGCAGGTAGGTGGTGGCAACGTCGGCAGCAGGGGAGCCTTGGGTGGCGTGTGCCCAGTCGCAGACGTACAGCTGGCTGTCGTCGCCGACGATGACGTTGGAGGGGTTGAAGTCGCCGTGGCAGACCTTGAACTCCTTGGTCATGCCGTCCAGACGCTCCTGAAGGTTGTAGCGCGTGGTGGCATTGAGCTGATCGAGGCTGTCGATCATGCGGGCGAACTTGTCGCGCTGACGGTTGAGCAGCGGGGAGGTGTAGCCGTGGATCTCGATCTGGAGGTCGACGAACATCTCGAGGTACTCACCAAAGCGCTGGGGCTCGGCAGTCATCTTGTCGGCAAGGGTGGTGCCCGGAACCTTCTCGGTCACGAGCGCCCAGCCGTTGGCGTTCTCGAGCTGAGAAACCTCGAGAGCCTTGGGGCTGCGGATGCCGCACTCATTGATGCGGGCAAGATTCAAAGCCTCGTTGAACACGTCAGAGACAGGCTTGGTCTCGTTAAAGACCTTGACGATCTTGTCGCCCAGGTCGTAAACGACCTTGTTGCCACGGCGGACGAGCTCGGTCTTGGAATCGGGTAGCAGCATGGTTGCATCCTTTCAACGATGCGATAGAAG
>CAJJVE010000170.1:0-4136 GCA_905196265.1 uncultured Collinsella sp.
TCTATCAGCCAACTCGCTGAAGTACGGTGACGAAGGCGCAAGGCCGGGAGGGGTTATCTAAGCCGACATCCCGCAGCCGCGAAGCGGCGAGGACGTCGGCGTGATAACCCCGCAGGCCTTGCGCCGGCGGGAAGGAACCTACTTCACGACCAAAATGTCGCAGTCCGTATTGCGCAGCAGGAACGTCGAAATCGAGCCCAAGAGCGCGTACTTAATTGAGGACAGGCCGCGGGCGCCGCAGAGCACCAGGTCGGGCTTGACCACGTCGAGCATCTCGTCTTTGAGCGTCTCGCGAATGCGGCCGGCGCGAATCATGACCTCGACCTCGGGAATGTCGGGATTGGCCTTGGCCTCTTCGAGCTGCTTGGCGATGGAGTTCTTAAATGCCTCCTCTAGGCCGTTGACCAGATCGACCGGATAGGAACCGGCGCTCTCGAGTGCCGTGGAATCGATAACGTGGCCGATAATCAGCTTGGCGCCGTTGTTCGCGGCGACCTTGATGGCGCGTGCGAGCACAAAATCCTGCTGCTCAGTACCGTCGAGTGAAACAAATACCTTGGTGTAGCCCTCGTTCATGGTTTCCTCCTTGGTCTATCGCACGGGCGTGGGGCTCGTGCATCGGGCGGGCGCGGATGCGTGGCCGCCGGACACTTTATCTTGTTGCAGTTATACCCAAGGATTTGGGTTTGACCGCTCGCAATTCTGTGAACGGGCGAGTTTTTTGGTAAGGGTAGGCGCAGGCGCGCCGTCAACGGTTGATAATGGGACATCGCCCGCACCGTCCGCAGAACAATATCGGCGGGTGTCTAACGAGGGGGTCCCTTTGGATATCATCGAGCTTCTAAAATCTGCCTTCATGGGCCTGGTCGAGGGCATCACCGAATGGCTGCCTGTTTCGTCGACCGGTCACATGATCTTGGTGGACGAGTTCGTCAAGATGAACGTGAGCGAGACGTTCTGGAATATGTTTCTGGTCGTGATTCAGCTTGGCGCCATTTTGGCCGTCTGCGTCCTGTTCTTCTACGACCTTAATCCGTTTTCTCCCAGCAAGGGCAAGGAGGGCCGTCGTGACACCTGGGTGTTGTGGGGCAAGATTGTGCTTGGCTGCATTCCCGCCGCGGCGATCGGTCTGCCGCTTAACGACTGGATGGAGGAGCATTTCTACAATGCTCCCGTCGTGGCGCTGGCGCTCATTGTGTACGGCGTGCTGTTTATCGTGATCGAGAACTGGCGCGCGAACAAGCGCGACCAGGCCGCTCTTGCCGGTTCGTTTGGTTCGCGTGCCGTGGTGGCGGGCGGACGCCCCGCTGGTGCGCATTTTGCCACTCCCGCTGCGGCTGCCGCTTCAGACGATGACGATAGCCTAGACTTTGGCTCCATCACTACGCTCGAGGACCTGAGCTGGAAGACCGCGCTGGGTATCGGTTGCTTCCAAGTGCTTTCGCTGATTCCGGGCACATCGCGCTCCGGCTCCACCATCATCGGCGGCCTGCTGCTTGGCTGCACACGCTCGGTGGCGTCTAAGTTCACGTTCTTCCTGGCCATTCCCGTCATGTTTGGCGCGAGCGCGCTCAAGCTGGTCAAGTACTTTATTAAGGGCGGTACTTTCGGCACCAACGAGATCGCCATCCTGGGCGTGGGCTGCATCGTGGCCTTTGTGGTTTCGCTTATCGCCATCAAGTGGCTTATGGGTTTCGTGCGCCGTCACGACTTCAAGTGCTTCGGCGTCTACCGCATCATCCTGGGCATCGTGGTTCTCGCGTACTTCTTTGTCCTGGAGCCGATGCTCGGTTTGTAACTCGGTCGATGCCGCACGGCGGCCAGGGCGACAACTTGTCATTCAAAGAGGGCGGCATAAAAGGTCTATGCTGCCCTCTTTTCATGCCAATTTGTTCGCCCTGGCCGCCGCTCGCTACCGTGGCCATGACATCGGCGGTTCCGTGATTGTCAATAGATTGGTGCAAAGCAACCTGACCCCATTGCGCCAAATCCGCTGGGGCGGGTCTGACGGTGGCGCACGGAGTCGTGGTGTGATTTGCGCCGGTGTCCGCGCGGCTCGGTATACTGGTACGGCTCAAACTATGGCGCTGCCCGCAGGCGCGCCGTCCGTCAGATGAGGAGTCGCCCATGACCCAGCCCCTGCCCTGGGAAAAGAACGCCGCGGTACCCGTGCCGCCCGCGCCGGAACCCGTGCCGCTCGATGCATACACCGCCCCTGCAGCGCCGGAGCCCGAGCTCGTCCCGCTCGACATCTACGACGCTCCCGCGCCGGCGCCCAAGCCCGCCAAGCCGCTCGTCGACATTGACAGCCTTAATCCCGCCCAGCGCGAGGCGGTCCTGTCCACCGAGGGTCCGTTGCTGGTGCTCGCCGGCGCCGGCTCGGGCAAGACCCGCGTCTTGACCTTCCGCATCGCACATATGCTCGGCGATCTGGGCGTTAAGCCTTGGCAGGTTCTTGCCATCACGTTTACCAACAAGGCCGCGGCCGAGATGCGCGAGCGTCTGGCGGCGCTCATTCCCAGCGGCACCCGCGGCATGTGGGTGTGCACCTTCCATGCCATGTGCGTGCGCATGCTGCGTGAGGACGCCGACCTGCTGGGCTATACCGGTCAGTTCACCATCTACGATGATGATGACTCAAAGCGCATGGTGCGTGACATTATGCAGGCGCTCGGCATCGAGCAAAAGCAGTTCCCCATCAACATGATCCGCAGCAAGATCAGCTCGGCCAAAAACGCCATGATCGGCCCCGAGGACATGCTCAAGAGCGCCGATAGCCCCAACGACAAAAAGGCCGCGCAAGTCTACCTGGAGCTGGAGTGCCGCCTGCGCGCCGCCAATGCGATGGACTTCGACGACCTGCTCGTGCGCGCGCTTGAGCTGCTGCGCACCCGCCCCGAGGTGCTCGATAAGTACCAAGAGCGCTTCCGCTACATTAGCGTCGACGAGTATCAGGACACCAACCACGTCCAGTACGAAATCGCCAACCTGCTGGCCGCCAAGTACCAAAACCTCATGGTCGTGGGCGACGATGACCAGTCCATTTACAGCTGGCGTGGCGCCGACATCACCAATATCCTGGACTTTGAGAAGGATTTTAAAAACTGCAAGACCGTCAAGCTGGAGCAGAACTATCGTTCCACGGGTCATATCCTGAACGCCGCCAACGCCGTGGTACGCCACAACTCGCAGCGCAAGGACAAGCGCCTGTTTACGGCCGAGGGCGATGGCGAGAAGATCCAGGCCTTCCAGGCGAGCGACGAGCGCGACGAGGGCCGCTGGATTGCCGGCGAGATCGAGAAGCTGCATGCCAAAGGCACGAGCTACGACGACATTGCCGTGTTCTATCGCACCAACGCCCAGTCGCGTATCCTCGAAGATATGTTCCTGCGCGCGGGCGTGCCCTACAAGATCGTGGGCGGCACGCGATTCTTCGACCGTGCCGAGATCCGCGACGTCATGGCCTACCTCAAGATGATCGTGAACCCGGCCGACGAGATGAGCGTCAAGCGCGTCATCAACACACCTCGCCGCGGCATCGGCTCCACCTCGATCCAAAAGATCGAGCAACTGGCGCGCGACAACCGCTGCTCGTTCTTCCAAGCTTGCGAGATCGCGTGCGCCGAGACCGGCATGTTTAGCGCCAAGGTGCGCAATGGCCTGTCGAGCTTTGTCTCGCTAGTGCGCGAGGGTCGCCGCATGGACGGCGAGCTCAAGGACGTCGTCGAGATGATTGTCGATAAGACGGGCCTGCTGCAGGCTTTCCGCGCCGAGGGCACCATGGAGTCCGAGAGCCGTGCCGAGAACATTCAGGAATTCCTGGGCGTCGCCGCCGAATTTGAGGAGACGCACGAGGATATCGAGGGTACGCTCGAGAGCCTAGAAGAGCTGCGCGCAGCCGGTGTTGCCGACGTGCCTGCCGGCGCCGAGCCCGAGCCCATCGTGGTGAGCGCGCCCGCGCCCGAACCGGGGCCATCTGCCCCGGCATCCTCGTTTGAGGCGCTCGTCGGCGCGCGCGATGCCGCAGGTTCCAATCCGCTCGATAGCCTAGCCGCCCCGGCGCTCTCGCCGCAGGATGCCCTGGCCGCCGCCATCGCGGGCAACGCGTATGCCGCGCCGACGGAGATGCCGGCGGG
>CAJJVE010000171.1:0-4123 GCA_905196265.1 uncultured Collinsella sp.
AGCAGCCCTCCACGGTCTGATGCGCCACGCCCGGCGTTGGGATCACGTGCAGCATATATGCGTCCGCACCGCTCGCGACCAGGCCGCTCACCAGCGCCGCCTCGAACATGTAGCTCGAACGACGCGTGTCCTTGCCCACGATCACGCGTGCCTTGCGCTCGCGGTTGGCACCGTAGTACCAACCCACAAAACGGCCGATCTTGTACGCATGCTCTACGGTCAGCCCAACGTTGGCCTCGCCGCGAAATCCGTCGGTGCCAAAGTACTTCATATCTTACTTATCCTGTTCGAACGTTTGAGCGGTTGGCGTGGTGCGAACCTTAAGCTCTTTGTGCCCAGAGTCCTTCGAAGTCGTGACCGTGTACTCGACCTTTATGTCTTGTCCAAGAAGCATGTGGACGCCGCCCCATGCAACCTTCAGGCCATCGTGCGTCGCTTCGTTCATCTCGATAGAACCGGAGCCCGAAGTCTTAATGTCCGAAATGCTGCCTCCCGCGGGAGCATAGAGATAGAGCCTCAGCACCTCGTCATCAATATCCTCGCTAATGCCGTTATGGCCCCGGAAATAACCAGGCATCTCGGCCTTCTCCTGAGGGGTCATCGTGTTCTTGAGCGTGGTGGTCACTCGATACGTCGTCGAACCATCGGCATTTTCAACCGAAGAATCGATGGTGACTCGCTTATCAAGGAACCAATCCATCTTTGAATAGCTGTAGTTGTTCACAAAGACGCCCAAGATCGGAGCCTCAGACGCATCGTTTTGGAGAGCGCCGGAAATGCCAAGGGCCTTCGCGGCCTTTTCCTCGTCATCGTTTCTCGAATACATGAGGATGCGGCCCTCGGAAGCACCCTTTTCGATGGCGGCAGCGATCTTAGTAATATCGCTGGAGCCCAGTTCGTCCACGATCTTGTTAAAAGCCGAGCCGGCAACCGCCGCAAAAATGGCGTCCTGTTCCTCTACCGGGTAATTCCAATAAATATCGTGCAGCAGCACCTTTGCAGCGTTGCTTCCATCGACGACGGTACCGTCGGGAAGCTGCGTGCCGCCCACAATGTCGAGCATATACTGCAAAAATACCGGATCGACTGCAAATACGCCGTCGATGTCATCTCCAACAATGGCCTTCTGCATATCGCTGGCAAGCTGAGCCGCACGCGGATAATCGGGTGTCATCGTAACGTCGCCCATCGTGTATCCGAGCGTGTTGAATCCGGTCAGGCCCCATCCGGTCGTGAACAAGTTTGCCTCTTCATCGGTGATGGAAAGCGGACTCAAAGGCTCTTTCATCATGTCGACTTTGACAAAATCACCCAGTTCGAGCTTGCCATCTGTTACCGACATCACGCCGCGAGAACCCGGGAAACCGCCGCAGGCGCGGATCTCGACATTGCTCATCGCGAGCACAAGATAATGACGCGTCTGGCCGTTGGCGCCGAGCATCTGGGGCAGAACGGGGGCGACCTTCTCCGCCGCGTCGACTGCACCGTCCAGGGTGGCAAAGCCGTCCTTTGCCTTATCGACCAGCTCGGTCACCTGGGCGATATGCGTATCGCCAATACCCTGCACCTTTTTGTTGGCGCTCTTGAACGCCTTCGAGCTATCGGAGAGCGAATCGGCGACCGCCTGCAGCGCGGACACGTTGATTGTTCCGTCCTGGAACAGCTTGCCGGGCGTTGCCTGAGCGAGATTATCGGCCATGGGGACCAGCGCGCCGCTCGAAACATCGGACAGAGCGTCGATCATGGTACGGGCGGCGTTAATATCGCTGCCGTACACCGGGATGAACGAGGCCATCGTCCACACCGGGCTCGAGGTCTCCTTCTTCATGCTGTTGCAAAGCTCGTCGATCTTTTTCGCATCGTCGGGCAGGGTCGAAAAATCGCCCGACGTGACCTTGTCCTTAAGGCCGCCGACGATCTCGACAGTTTCCTTTGCCTGGCTCTTCACGGTATTTGCCGAGTTAAGCAGCATGAAGCCGCTCACGCCAAACGCGACAAGAACCACCGCGACGATGGCAGCGACAACGGCTGCAACGCGGCGCTTCTTGCGCTCGCCCTTGCGATGGCGATGGCGAACCAAGCCGTTCGAGGTCGGGCTCGTCGAGGAATCGCCGCCGTAGTTCAAGCCAAAATCGTAATAATCTTCTTTAGCGCCCGAGCCCTTAAACTCGGCACCGTCGTCATTGAGACGGGCAAACGTGCCAGTTTCGGAAGCGCCCGTATAGATAGTGCCTAGGTTACCCGTAAGCCCTGCGTCTCCAGCAGAAGAAGCACTATCGGCGGGATTGGCAGAGTTGATGGGGCCGGCGTTGTGGGCGCGATGAGCGTTGTTAGCGGGGCCAGTGGGGCCGGCGACATTTGCACCGCCCGTTGGCGCCGGACGGACTCCGGCCGACGAAGCCGCAGAGCCCGCCCCGCCCGGAAATGCCTGCCTGCCTACGCGACCAGCCTGTTTTGCCTTTTGAGACTGTTCGTACAGAGCGGCAAACATCGCCGTTTCGCCCGGAGACGTACGGTTGCCAGCACCGTTTTGGCTGGATCCACTCGGTACGCCAGCGCTTCCAGTCCCATTTGAACGCGGCGGAACTGCAGAGCGCTCGCCGTCGCCGTTCTTAAAGTGGTTACCAGCCATAGAGGAGTCCTCGCAATACTAAAAGTCAATAACGCTATTAGTTTATGACATATTTAGCATCGTCAGTTAAACTCCAGACGCAGGCACCAATTCGCAGAATTGTGGTGCAACACCGCGTCCGTCTAGGCAGCGGCGTAAGCTATACCGTCAGGAACATCATCACGATGATCATGGCAAAGCCAATCAAGTCGGTCGGCAAAAATACCGTGCCCAGCATAACGGCGCTGGTAATGGTTGCCGAGACCGGCTCCACAGTTCCGATGAGACTCGCACGTACGGAGCCGATATCCTTGACGCCCTGCATATAGAGCATATACGCCAGGAAAGAGCCCACGATCACAAACACCGCGAGCGCTTCGACGGCAGCAGTATCGAGGGCCGGCATATGAGCCCACGGCTGCACAAAGACGCTCGAAACGACACCCGCCGTAAGCATAGCCGAACCCGTAACAATAGGACTGCCGTATTCGGACAGAATCTTGGCGGGAATCACCGCCATACAGGCGGCGCTAACCGCACACATAAGGCCTGCGACCAGGCCAAGCGGCGAGATGCTCAGACTGGTAGGGTCGCCGCCGGTAGCGATTAAAAAGGTGCCGCCCAGGGCCAGCCCAATGCCAACGGCCTCACGCACGCGAGGCATGCGATGGTCGATCACGCAGGCGTAGCCCATAATGATGACCAGCTGCAGGCACTGGAGCACCGTCGCGGTTCCGGCATTGGTCAGGCGCACGGCCGAAAGATAACAAAACTGGTTAAAGAGCAGGCCAAAAGCGGTAAAGAGCAGCAGCTGCTTGCGATCAGCGGGCGTCGTCCAAAGCTTGACCAGGCGTGCGCGGTCGCGCGTGACAACCACAGCCATAAAGAGCAGGCCGGCGAGAATCTGGCGCACACTCATAAGCCACAGGGTATCAACGTGATAGGTATCGAACAGGAAGCTCGCGCTGGTACCCGAAAAACCCCAAAACGAACCACCCACCAGCGTGGCCAGAACGCCCGTAATCATCTTGCGCGTCGACGCACTGTTCAGGCGGTCGCGCCATGCACGGCGGGTACTGCGGCTGAGCTCGTCAGTGCCCTCGGGCACATCAATGTTCGATATATCGGTCATCGGCACCGAAGCCCCTGCGCCTTCGACCTGCTCGACACACTCTTTGCTCATTCCACTCCCCCGAAACAGTCTGGAAGCAATTCGGCTTACCTTACCACGGCAAAGGCACCAGCTGGAGGCTTGTCCGTTTATCGGTAGGACAATTCCGCAGACGTCTTTCCATAGCTCGATACCACAATGGGCTTGCATTATGCAACAGCCAAATCGCGGCAGCAGGCTCTTTTGAAATGGATATGACAAAGCCCCCGAATTCCACAATGTAAGCGATTTTTAAAAATGTTCTTGCCACCGAGTTCAGGCTCCGTTATATTATCCCTTGCGCGCTTGCGCACCCTTGATCGGGCGTTTAGCTCAGGGGGAGAGCGCTTCCCTGACACGGA
>CAJJVE010000172.1:0-4114 GCA_905196265.1 uncultured Collinsella sp.
GGCGAGCTCGCGCGAGAGCGACTGGACCATGCCGTTGACGGCAAACTTGGACGTGGGGTAGCCGACGCCAGAGGGCTGACCGTACTTGGCGACCATCGAGCTCGTGGTGGTGATGGTGCCGCCGTGGCCGGCCTCGGTCATGATCTTGGCGGCAGCCTGGTGGCCGTTAAAGACGGCGACGACGTTGAGGTCCATGACTTTGGCGAACTCCTCGGCCGTGTAGTCCAAAAGGGGCGAGCGCTGGGAGATGCCGGCGTTGTTGACGACCGTATCGAGACCGCCCATGTCGGCTGCAGCCTGGGTAAAGGCCTCGGTCACGGCCTCGAGCGAGGTGAGGTCGCAGGAACGGCCCCAGACCTTGGCGTCGGGATAGACGGCTGTCAGCTTCTCAACGGCTGCATCGGCAGTCTCCTGGCGCGAGCCAAAGACGGTGACGGCGGCACCCTCCTCGATAAAACGGCAGGCGATGGCATAGCCGATACCGCGCGTGCCTCCGGTGACGATTGCTTTCTTGCCCTCGAGCAACATGGTGCCTCCATTCTTCGGGGGTGGACGTACGCAGCACAGCGTAGCGGTAGCCGGAATCGGCCGCGTTTGCATATCGGTGAACGGTAGCCCGCGTTACCGATGAGCGGCTCGCGCAAATGTGCTCTGCCGTTGTGCTTAGGGCAGGAGACAAAAGGGCTCCCGTCCCACATCGGACGGGAGCCCTCAAAGCGCGTATTGCTAGGCGATTGATGGGTTAGTTGGCCATGACGCCTTCGGTCCAAGCCTCGACGTCCTCGATGCGCAGGACGTTGGCGACCTCGGCCACGCAGTCGACGCCGGCAAGCTCGGCGGCGGCAGCCTGGACGTCCTTCTCGAGCGCGCGGTGCGTCAGGAAGATGACCGAGCAGGCATCGCTGACGCCCGACTTGCCGTCTTCGACCTGGTTGATGAGCGAGATCGAGATGTTGTGCTTGGCAAAGATGTCGACTGTCTCGGACAGGGCGCCCACGCGGTCGGCGACCTTCAGGCGCACATAGTACTTGGTCTGGAGCTCGTTCATGGGCTTAAAGGCGAGGTTGTGACCATAGGGCTCAATCTCGGGCAGCGGAGCCACGCCGCGGCTGATCTGCTCGGAGAGCGACAGGATGTCGCCCACGACGGCGCTCGCGGTGGGGAAGGAGCCTGCGCCGGCACCGTAGAACATGGTCTCACCCACGGCGTCGCCTACCACGTAGACAGCGTTCATGGCGCCGTTGACCTTGGCAAGCATGTGGTCGGCGGGGATCAGCGTGGGATGCACACGGACGTCGACGCCGGCGTCGGTGTTGCGGGCGATGCCGAGCAGCTTAATGGTGTAGCCGAGCTCACGGGCCTGGGCGATGTCCTCGGCACCGATGGTACGGATACCCTGCTGGTACACATCGTCGGTGGTAACGCGGGTGCCAAAGCCGATGGAAGCGAGGATCGCCGTCTTGCTGGCGGCGTCGAAGCCGTCGACGTCGGCGGACGGGTCGGCCTCGGCATAGCCCTTAGCCTGTGCGTCGGCGAGCACGTCGGCGTAATCGGCGCCCTCGGCGTCCATGCGCGACAGGATGTAGTTGGTGGTGCCGTTAAGGATGCCGGCGATGGTCAGGATCTTGTTGCCCACCAGGTCATGCTCAAGCGTGCTCACGATGGGGATGCCGCCGCCGCAGCTGGCCTCGCACTTAATCTGCACGCCGCACGCGCGTGCCTTCTCGGCAAGCGTCTCGACGTGACGGCCCAGCAGGGCCTTGTTGGCAGAGACGACGTGCTTGCCGTGCTCAAAGGCAGTGGTGAAGATCTCGGTTGCGGGATGCTCGCCGCCGATGAGCTCGACGACGATGTCGACGGCGGGGTCGGTGACGATGTCGTGCCAGTCACTCGTAAAGGCCTCGCGCTCAATGCCTGCCGCCTCGGCCTGCTCCCAAGCAAGCGCGCAGGCGCGGGTCAGCTTAAGGTCGATGCCGTAGGCTGCCAGGTACTCATCGTGGTGGCTCTTGATCAGACGGGCCACGCCGCCGCCGACGGTTCCCAGACCGATGAGGCCGACGTTCACGGTGCGCAGGGGTTCGCTCATAGATAGCTCCTTCGTGCATCTTATGGATGGATTAACCGCTTAAAGGTTGAGTGCATTCTAGCGTGAACCGAGGGCGCGTGCTCGCCAGGCAACAGGAGTCGCACAAAACGGCACCCCCGAAACGCTGCGGAAACATTGGAAACATGCTCGCTACAAACGAAACTCCGTAACAAACTGTCAACGTTTGCGCCATAAGGTTTGCCCCGTACCGCAAGACGGCCGCACTGCGGCCAGCGAAAAGGGGGACACCATGTTCAACATCAACAGCACGCTCAGCCGTAGGAACTTTCTCGCCGGTGCCGCGGCGCTCGGCAGCACCGTGGCACTCGCTGGTTGCTCGTCGGGTGGCTCGGAGGGCGGCTCCGCCGATGACGGCAAGACCTTCAAGATCGGTGTCATCGGCCCTCTGACCGGCGCCGCGGCAACCTATGGCGTTTCGGCCGAGAAGGGTGCCAAGCTCGCCGCCAAGGATTTCTCGACCAAGGACCTCAAACTCTCGCTTAAGTCCGAGGATGACGTCGCTGACGGCGAGAAGGCTATCAACGCCTTCAATACCCTGTGCGACTGGGGCATGCAGGCTCTCGTCGGCCCCGTCACGACTGGTGCCGCCGTCGCCGTCTCGGGTGAGATCGCCGACGATATGCTCATGGTCACGCCTTCGGCCTCGTCGCTCGACGTCACCAAGGATAAGACCGCGGTCTTTCAGGTTTGCTTCACCGATCCCACCATGGGCGCCAGCGCTGCGAAGTTCTTGGCCGAGAAGTACGCGGATGCCAAGATCGCCCTGTTCTACAACTCCGGCGATACGTACAGCTCGGGTGTTGCCGATGCCTTTGCCGAGCAGGCCAAGGAGTCCAAACTTGATATCGTCGATACCGAGACCTTTAAGGACGATTCCTCCACGAGCTTTACCAACCAGCTCACCAAGGCCAAGGAGGCCGGCGCCACGCTCATCTTTGCGCCGATCTACTACACGCCGGCGTCCGTTTTGCTCAAGAACGCCAAGGACATGGGCTACGACATGACCCTCATGGGTACCGACGGCATGGACGGCCTGCTCTCTGTGGAAGGCTTCGATACCTCTCTTGCCGAGGGCGTGCTGCTTATGACCCCGTTCTCTGCCGACGACGAGAAGAATGCCGACTTCGTCAAGGCATATAAGGACGCCTACGACGAGACGCCTAACCAGTTTGCCGCCGACGCCTACGATTGCGTCCACGCAATCGTCGAGGCTATCGATAAAGCGGGCATCGACCTTACGGCCGACGGCGCCGACATTGCCGGCGACCTTGCCAAGGCCATGCGCAAGATCAAGATCGACGGCCTGACCGGCGAGCTAACGTGGAATGACGAAGGTCAGGTCGAAAAGCCTGCTACGGCCTATGTGATTCAGGACGGTAAGTACATCGCCGCCTAAGTGCATATACATCGAGACCGGCGGGCCGTTTTATTCAGGGCAAGGACGCCTGTAACAGAACGGAAACATTACTTTCACACAATAAAGTGGCTAAACTGCATAAACCGACAGGGATACGCAGAATTATGGATAAATGGACAAAACAAAAGAAAAGTTGAAATAATCGCCACTTTTCTCAACTAAAGCGTCTACTATTTTGCGAACGCTGAACACGGCGAAGGATGGCCTGTCGGGTAACCGAAACCCGACGAGATTTGAGAGGAGAGCCGCATGTCGAGCCTCACCGGTAAGTCATTGAACCCTGTTATGAATCGCAGGAGCGTTATCGCGAGCGCAGCAGGTCTGGGGGCGATGTCCATTCTAGCTGGCTGCTCCTCCAACGGCGGCGACAGCGGTTCCGCGTCGGGCGACGCTTCGTTTAAGATCGGCACCATCGGCCCGCTGACCGGTGCCAACGCGTCCTACGGCAAGTCCGTTACACAGGCTGTCGAGCTTGGCTGCAAGGATTTCTCGACCAAGGAGCTGCCGCTTGTCAGCAAGGCCGAGGACGACCAGGCTGACGGCGAGAAGGCCGTCAACGCCTTCAACACCCTGCTCGACTGGGGCATGCA
>CAJJVE010000173.1:0-4098 GCA_905196265.1 uncultured Collinsella sp.
CCGTTGCCCGTGCTTTGACCGAGGAGCTCGCTGCTCGCTGCGCGGCTTTGCGTGAGCGCGGCGTTGTTCCGACGCTTGCTATCGTGCGCGTGGGCGAGCGCGAGGACGACCTATCCTACGAGCGCGGTGCCCTCAAGCGCTGCGAGAAGGTTGGCATTGAGGCTCGCCGCGTATTGCTTCCCTCCGATGTTTCGCAGGATGAGCTGCTGGCGGCCATCGAGGGCATCAATGCCGACCCTGCTGTTCACGGCTGCCTGCTGTTCCGCCCGTTGCCCGCTGGGCTTGACGAGGATGCAGTTGCCGCGGCACTCGATCCCGTCAAGGACGTTGATTCCATGACGCCGGCCTCGCTGCTTACCACGCTTTCGGGGCGAGGCGAGGGCTTTGCCCCCTGTACGGCCGAGGCCGTGCTGGCTTTGCTGGACCATTATGGCGTGGAACTGGATGGGGCAAAGGTCGCAGTCGTCGGTCGATCGCTGGTGATTGGCCGTCCCGTTGCCGCCATGCTTACGACCCGCAATGCCACAGTGACGACGTGCCATACGCATACGCGCGACTTGGCTGCCGAGTGCCGTTCTGCCGACATTGTTGTTGCTGCGGTTGGACGTGCGCGCACGATTGGCGCGGATGCGGTTCGCGAGGGCCAGACAATCATCGATGTGGGCATTAACTGGGACGAGGCCGCCGGCAAGCTGGTCGGCGACGTCGATTTTGATGCTACGGAGCCGATCGTTAACGCCATCACGCCCGTGCCGGGCGGCGTGGGGGCTGTAACGACAGCGGTTCTTGCCAAACACGTGATTGAGGCGGCGGAGCGCGCATCGAAATAGGCGTTTTGGGCTGTTTGAGGGGGTTAGACATATACCACGTGGGCAAAAAACGCCAAATATGAGTACTGTTGCCAAGATAGTCACATATGTTTTAGGTCATTTTGGCTCTCTATCGGTATTTATTATCGATAGAGAGCCTATTTTATTGGACTTATGAGGAATTACATTGTCAAGCTTTTGAACAAATGTAGATTATCGACACCTGCATTCGCTTAAATTGCTGCTACTAAATTTGTGACAGTACTCATATTTGGCATTTTTTGCCCACAGGGGCTGCCGGGGCGGCGGTTTCGCCCTTTTTGCGCCGAAGCGATACACTGTTGCCGTTTGATTTCTTCGCTCAAGGAGGATGCGCATGCCGTGCACAACGATTTTGGTTGGTAAGAACGCGAGCTATGACGGGTCGACCCTGGTCGCCCGCAACGAGGACTCGTCCAACGGGGTGTTTGAGCCCAAGCGCATGCGCGTAGTACATCCCGACGAGCAGCCGCGTGTCTACACGAGTGTCCTGAGCCACCTGACCGTTGAACTGCCCGACAATCCCATGCGTTACACAAGCGTCCCCGACGTTGTCCCGGGTCATGGCATTTGGGCCGAGGCCGGCTTCAACGAGCTCAATGTTGGCATGTCCGCAACCGAGACGCTCACCACCAACGAGCGCGTCCGCGGCGCCGATCCGCTTGTCGACTACGTGCCCGCCAAGGGCAACGAGGGCGAGGACGGCTACGTCCCGGCGCAGCCCGGCGGTCTGGGTGAGGAGGACATGGTGACCCTGGTGCTGCCGTACGCCAAGTCTGCCCGCGACGGCGTGCGTATCCTGGGCGACCTGCTCGAGCGCTACGGTACCTACGAGAACAACGGCATCGCCTTTAGTGACGTTGACGAGATCTGGTGGCTCGAGACCATCGGCGGCCACCACTGGATCGCCAAGCGCGTGCCCGATGACGCCTATGTGACCATGCCCAACCAGCTGGGTATCGACAGCTTTGACCTGGACGATGCCGAGGGCACCCAGGCAGATCATATGTGCTCTGCCGACCTGCGCTCCTGGATGGCCGAGTGGCATCTGGACCTGACGCTGGGCGTCGGGGGCGACGGTCCGGCGACGGTCTTTAACCCGCGCGAGGCCTTTGGCTCGCACAGCGACAGCGACCATGTCTACAACACGCCGCGCGCCTGGTATATGCAGCGCTGCCTCAACCCCAGCGATGTATGGGACGGTCCCGACGCCGACTACACGCCCGAGAGCGACGACATCCCTTGGAGCCGCGTGCCCGAGCGCAAGGTGACCATCGAGGACATCAAGTACGTGCTTTCGAGCCACTACCAGGGCACGGAGTACGACTGCTACGGCAGCAAGGGCACGCCCGCCACGCGCGGTGCCTATCGTCCCATCGGCATCAACCGCAACAGCCAGCTTGCCGTGTTGCAGCTGCGTCCCTATGTACAGCCGGCGTATCGCGCCGTGCAGTGGATGGCGTTTGGCTCTAACTCGTTTAACGCGCTCGTGCCGCTGTACGCCAATGTCGAGACCATGCCCGAGTACTATGCCGACACGCAGGCTCGCGTGACGTCCGAGAATTTCTATTGGGCAAATCGCCTGATCGGTGCCTTGGCCGATGTTCGCTTCCATGAGTGCGGTCGTGCGGTCGAGGATTATCAGGAAAAGGTCGGCGGCATGGGCCACAAGCAGATTCACGACGTTGACGCTGTCGTGGCCGCGCTGCCCGAGGCCGAGGTGCCCGCCGAGCTTGCCCGCGCCAACGAGGAGTTTGCCGAGCGCGTGCGGGTGGAGACCGATGCTCTGTTGGGCAAGGTCCTCTACACCACGAGCTGTGCCATGAAGAATTCCTTCGCGATGAACGACAATGTGAGGTAAAGCCGACCTTGCAACGAGCGAGCGGGGCAAACGCCGTCGAGGGCTTTGCCCCGCTCGATTCCTACCTTGGCGGTAAAACGATTTTGTGTCGTTCGCCCAATCTTGGGTACAAGAAGGCCAATGCAGTTGTTCATGATTGGAGCCAACCATGGTTATGAAACTCGATCAGCTTGTTAACGGTGCCATCAACGTGGGCTTTGGCGCCGCCGCCGTTGCCGTCGAGGGCGGCAAGAAGGTCCTTGACGACCTCAATACCAAGGGCGAGCAGGTCCGCAAGGATGCCGGCACCCCCGATATCGCCCGCAGCGTGTCTGACATGTTCGAGCAGGCGGGTGGCACCATCTCCGACCTGACCGAGCGCCTGGGCATGCAGGGCGAGACTGCGGCGCAGCGCGTGCTCGACGAGCTCATCCTGGCCCGCGTCCGCGTTATGACCGCCCCTGAGCGCACGGCCTTTTTGGCCCATGTGCGCGACATCGTCGATTCGGTCGAGGACAACGTGACCTCGGTGCCCGTCGAGTCCGTTGAGCCCGACGACGCAGAGGACGCCGAAGAGGCCGAGTAGCAGCGCAGATGGCAGATTCCACCACCGATTACAACAATCTAGATCCCTTGGGTGACGAGACGGCGGTTGTCGATGAGGTTGAGGCCGCCGTCTCGGGCGCTCGCAAGAAGCCGCGCGCTGTCGATATGGTCCCCGAGGAGCCCGACGCGATGGCGCCGGACGAGGAATACCAGCTCACGCCGGCAGGCCGCCGCGAACGCATCGGGCAGATTGTTCGCCTGGTCAAAAAGTACCGCGTGTGGGATAACCTCACGCCGGTGCGCCTGCGTCGTCTGCTCGAAGAGCTCGGCCCCATGTTCGTCAAGATGGGGCAGATCCTGGCTAACCGCTCCGAGATTTTGCCGCAGCGGTTTTGCGACGAGCTGCGCCGCCTGCGCTCCGACGTAGAGCCGGTGCCGTATGAGGTAGTGCTCCGCTGTCTGGAAGAGGAGTACGGCCAGCGCCTGGGGCAGATGTTCGACGCGATCGACCCCAATCCGCTCGGTAGCGCGTCGCTCGCGCAGGTACACCGTGCCCGCCTGGTGACCGGCGAGGACGTGGCCGTTAAGGTGCAGCGCCCCGGCGCACAGCAGGTCATGGCGCAGGACATCGACATCATCCGTTCGGTGGTGCGCATCGTTTCCAAGTTCGTCAACACCGACCAGTTTGTTGACCTGCACGGCGTGGTCGAAGAGCTGTGGACCTCGTTTCGCGAGGAGACCAACTTTTTGGCCGAGGCCAAAAACCTCAACGATTTCTATGAGTTCCATAAGAGCGTCCATGGCGTGTCGTGTCCCAAATCCTACCTGGACCTTTGCACCGAACACGTCGTGGTCATGGACTAC
>CAJJVE010000174.1:0-4089 GCA_905196265.1 uncultured Collinsella sp.
CCTCGTATTGCTCGGAGCTCCGGGTGCCGGTAAGGGCACCGTCGCACAGGAGCTCGTCGCCGAGTTTGGCGTCGCTCACATTTCCACGGGCGACCTGCTGCGTGCTGCCGTCAAGGGTGGCACCGAGCTTGGTATTCAGGCTAAGAAGTACATGGACGCTGGCGAGCTCGTTCCCGACCAGCTCGTGATCGACCTTGTCAAGGAGCGCCTTGCCGCCGATGACGCCCAGCAGGGTTTCATTCTCGACGGCTTCCCGCGCAACACCGCCCAGGCTGTGACGCTCGATTCCGAGCTCTCCGCCATGGGTCGCGAGATCGACTGCGCCCTTCTGGTCGACGTGGCCCCCGAGGTCATCATCGACCGTCTGTCTTCGCGTCGCACCTGCCGCGCCTGCGGTTACACCGGCACCGCTGACGATGCTACCTGCCCCAAGTGTGGTGGCGAGATGTATCAGCGCGACGACGACAAGCCCGAGACCATCAAGAACCGTCTCGACGTCTACGAGAAGTCCACGAGCCCGCTCGTCGACTACTATCGTGGCCAGGGTCTGCTCAAGTCGGTCAACGGTGACCAGGCTCGCGAGACCGTGTACGGGGATGTCAAAGAGGCTCTCGGTCTATGATCAAGATTAAGTCTGCAACGCAAATCGAGCAGATGAAGAAGGCAGGAGCGCTATCTAAGATGGCGCTCCGCCACGTTGGGGCCATGGTTCGCCCTGGTGTTTCGACCTTTGAGCTTGATCAGCTTGCGGAGCAGATTATCCGCATGCATGGTGGCACCCCGGCCTTTAAGGGCTACGGCGGGTTCCCCGGTACCATCTGTGCATCGATTAACGATGCCGTGGTGCACGGTATTCCCAATCCCGACATGATCCTGCGTGATGGCGATATCATCTCCATCGATACGGGAGCCGTTGTCGATGGTTGGGTCGGTGATAACGCTTGGACGTTTTTCGTCGGTACCCCCACGCCCGAGGCCAAGGCCCTGTGTGAGGTTACGCGCGATTGCCTTAAGGCTGCAATCGAGCAGGCTGTTCCCGGTAATCATATTGGGGACATTGGCTATGCCGTCCAGTCCCTCGCCGAGTCTCACGGCTATGGCGTGCTTCGCGATTATGTGGGGCACGGTATCGGCCATGTGATGCACGAGGACCCCAACGTTCCAAATTACGGAAAGAAGGGGAGGGGCGTTCGTCTCCAGGCCGGTATGGTCATTGCCATCGAGCCGATGGTCACGATGGGATCCAATCATGTGAGCACAGGCTCCGATGGTTGGATCGTCACGACTAACGACCATCTGCCCGCCGCGCACTACGAGAACACCGTCGCCATTACCGATGACGGTCCGGTGATTCTTACCACCGATGCGCAAGGATCCTGGTGTTCGCTCCAGGGCGGAGAAATGTAACAAGTTCCACGTAGTTGTGGAGCCATTACGAAGTTATTACGATGCGTGCATACGTGTTGTAGAATACTCAATCGCTGTCGTTTTCTAGAGAAAGATGATTGCTTGTGAAGAAGGAAGACGCAATTGAGCTCGAGGGTACGGTAAAGGAACCGCTGCCCAACGCCATGTTTAAGGTTGAGCTCGAGAACGGTCATTCGGTTCTGTGCAACATTTCTGGCAAGATCCGAATGAATTACATCCGTATTCTCCCCGGTGACAGGGTTGTCGTGGAGCTTTCCCCGTACGACCTGACCCGCGGCCGCATCACCTATCGCTATAAATAGCGGCACGCATACACGCACTCCTTTTCCGACTGCAGGCTTAGCTCAACCTACGGTCGGATTGTGTGTGAAGACCAGCCATAGTTTTAAACGCCTGCGGCTGGGCGAGTAGATAGTAGGGAAGTAGTTTGAGCGCTACCGAAAGGAAGAACGATGAAGGTACGTCCTTCGGTCAAGAAGATGTGCGATAAGTGCAAAATCATTAGGCGCCATGGCAAGGTCCTCGTCATTTGCGAGAACCCCCGTCATAAGCAGCGTCAGGGTTAAGAGAGGAGACTACGTTGGCCCGTATTAATGGTGTCGACCTCCCGCGTGAGAAGCGCGTTGAGATCGGTCTGACCTACATTTACGGCATCGGCCGCACCACTGCGACGAAGATTTGCGTCGAGTGCAACGTTAACGTGGATACGCGCGTTAAGGACCTCACCGAGGATGAGGTTAACGCCATCCGCGATTATATCGACAAGAACCAGATCATGGTTGAGGGCGACCTCCGCCGTGAGCGCAACCAGAACGTCAAGCGCCTTATGGACATCGGCTGCAACCGCGGCCTTCGTCACCGCAAGGGCCTCCCGGTCCGCGGCCAGCGCACCCACACTAACGCTCGTACCCGCAAGGGCCCGAAGCGTCAGATCGGTGCTAAGAAGAAGAAATAAGGAGCGCTAGATAGATGGCTACTGCTAAGAAGAACGTTCGCGCTGCCCGTCTGAAGCGCGCGGACCGTAAGAACATTTCCGTGGGCCAGGCTCACATTCGTTCTACGTTCAACAACACGATCGTTTCGATCACCGATCCCCAGGGCAACGTCATTTCCTGGAAGTCGGCTGGCCAGGTGGGCTTCAAGGGCTCCCGTAAGTCCACGCCGTTCGCTGCCCAGATGGCTGCCGAGGCTGCTGCCAAGCAGGCCATGGAGCACGGTATGAAGAAGGTTTCCGTCTTCGTCAAGGGCCCCGGCTCCGGTCGTGAGACCGCCATCCGCTCCCTCCAGGCTGCTGGCCTCGAGGTCTCGAGCATCCAGGACAAGACCCCCATCCCGCACAACGGCTGCCGCCCCAAGAAGCGTCGCCGCGTGTAACTGAAAGGATCGTATCAATATGGCAATCGACAGGACTCCTGTTCTTAAGCGCTGCCGTCAGCTCGGGATCGATCCCGCTGAGCTCGGTTACAGCAGCAAGAAGGAATCTATCCGTCAGCCCAAGCGCCGTCGCAAGGAATCTGAGTACGGCATGCAGCTGCGCGAGAAGCAGAAGGTCAAGTTCATCTATGGCGTTCTGGAGAAGCAGTTCCACGGCTACTTCAACAAGGCCCGTAAGATGAACGGCGTCACCGGTGAGAACCTCATGATCATCCTTGAGTCTCGCCTCGACAACGTCGTCTTCCGTCTTGGCTTCGCCCGCACCCGCAAAGAGGCTCGTCAGTCCGTCCGTCACGGTCACTTCACCGTGAACGGCAAGCGCGTGGACATCCCGTCCTACCGCGTCAAGGCCGGCGACGTCGTCGCTGTCGGCGAGAAGTTCCGTGACCTCCTCCCCATCAAGGAGGCCCTGATTTCCTCCGAGCGTTTCGAGGTCCCTGGCTGGCTCGAGGTCGATATCGAGAAGCTGTCTGGTAACGTGCTCGCTCTGCCGACGCGTGAGCAGATCAGCGGTGATATCAACGAGCAGCTCATCGTCGAGCTCTACTCTAAGTAGTCCATCCGGGCTGCTGAGGCTGGAGGTAATACATGTCAGAATTTATTAGGCCTCAGGTTCAGGTCGAAGAGATTAACGAGACGTCTGCTCGTGTCTCCGTTGAGCCGCTCGAGCGTGGCTACGGCGATACGCTGGGTAACTCCCTTCGTCGCGTTCTTCTGTCCTCGCTCGAGGGTGCCGCCGTCGAGGCTATTCAGATCGATGGCGCGCAGCACGAGTTCATGACCATCCCTAACATGGTCGAGGATGTCACCGACATCGTCCTGAATGTCAAGGGTCTTGTCTTCAGGGCTCTCGGCACGACCGACGAGGCGACCGCCACCATTTCGGTTGACGGCCCCTGCGAGGTCACCGGTGCGGACTTCTTTATTCCGTCCGAGTTTGAGCTGGTCAACCCCGAGCAGCACATCGCTACGCTCACCGAGGGTGGCCATCTCACCATGAGCATGCGCATCGGCTATGGCCGCGGCTATGTCTCTGGCGAGGCTAACAAGCGCGACAACGATCCCATCGGTGTGATCCACGTCGACTCGCTGTACTCGCCGGTGTCCCGTTGCGCCAAGCTCGTTGAGGCTTGCCGTGTCGGTCAGCACACCGACTACGACCGCCTTGTCCTCGAGATCGAGACCAACGGCTCCATCGCTCCGCGCGACGCCGTGGTCCAGGCTGCC
>CAJJVE010000175.1:0-4054 GCA_905196265.1 uncultured Collinsella sp.
ATGGTGTCGACGCAGTCGGAAAGCGTCTTAATGCCTTCTTCGGCGCTCTTCTTGCGCTTGCGGCCCTCAAACGTAAAGGGCTTGGTCACGACGGCGACGGTCAGCGCGCCGACCTCGTTCATCGCGATATCGGCAACGATGGGGGCAGCGCCGGTACCGGTGCCGCCGCCCTCGCCGCAGGTGATGAACACCATATCGGCGCCAGCGAGCGCCTCGGCGATGTCGTCGCGGGACTCATCGGCGGCCTTACGGCCGACCTCGGGGTTGGCGCCAGCGCCCAGGCCGCGGGTCAGGTCGGTGCCGATGTGCACCTTGATATCGGCATCAGAGATCGCGAGTGCCTGAGCATCGGTGTTGATGGCAACAAACTCGACGCCGCGGATACCCTCTTCGATCATTCGATTGACCGCGTTGGTACCGCCGCCGCCGACGCCGACCACCTTAATGACGGCAAGGTAGTTGTTGATCTCTGTCTCGTGCATGTCGGTCCTCCGAACAAAGGTTATTGCCATAGCATGGGTTGACCCCTGCGCACATTAACCTTCAAGTTGAAAGTAAATGCAAAGGTAAACCGTATTATGTTTGCACATTATGAACGTATCAGTCAAATAATTGACGGTGAAAACCAAACAAACCAGATAAACGGCGCGGTATGCCCCATCAACAAAGGCCAGAAGACCCTACGAGGTCGGTGCGTTCCTAAACGTATAGTTGCCAGGAGATCGAACGTTGATATACGTCACGCCCTCCACCTGCGAAAGCAGCTTGGTAACGATACGCTCCTTTTTGGCAATGTCATCCGAATCTCCGAGCGACACCTCGATACCGTTATCGAGATTCGCCGAGATGGCCTCGACCGAGGGCGTGGAAATATCCTTGACCTGGCCCAGGAACTCGCTCGAGAATCCGCGGACGTAATCCAGGCCGGCCTTGACCGCCTTGGAATTTACCGCTTGCCCCGAAACCGGCGCGACATCGGCCGAGACATCGGTCAGCAGCACGGCTCCGTAATGTTTGGCGAGCGCCAGGGCGGCATCGATGCCGTTTAGGGTGTTGGCACCCTCCCCCGTTGTGATGACATTGCCCTGGTCGTCAACATCGACCGAGGTAGACAGCGGTGCAATCCATGTGTCATCGTCCCCGATCGCCCATGCAAGATCGTCGGAGCTAATGTAGGCAATTGCGATAACCTTGCGTTCCGTCGGCGTGATGATGAGCGTATGGGGAAATTGACGCTGAACATCCACGCCCGAAACCCACGGATTTTGCTTGAGGCCCTCGGTGATCTGGTCGGGATTCACATTGAACAGCGACGTGTCCTCGGGCAGATCGATCAGCTGGATGGCATCGTGCTTGGTCACATGCTCGCTGCCCTGGATCTGAATATCGGTAGCGGCGAACAGGCCAGAGTTAATGACGACGACGGCAACGACTGCAAGCACTGCCAGAGCGGCAAGGATGCCGCCCACGATTTTGCCCTTGCCCTTAACGGCAGAAGCGGCACCCGACGCATGATTTGCCAAGGCGCCGATCGATGACAACGGATTAGAGCCCTTTTTGCCCGATTGCGGTTTTGCGGAGGCCGACACCGACGTCAGCATACGTGGCTTAGATGCACCCAGCGCGCGACCGGGACGTGTCACCTTTGCCCCCAACGAGGGCTTGGGCGACGCTATGGGGCGAGAAGGTATGGCGCCCATCGCCGGTTTGGGCGTCACCGAGGGACGTGCCACCGGACGAGCAACATTTTTGGCCGCGGGGCGTCCGCCAAGCTGCGAACCGGCAGTCGAACGCTTGGCAGGCCGCACGGACCCAGCAGGCTTAGAAGGCATAACGGACTTACGTTGAGGCTGAGACGGTGCGCCGGAACGCCCTCCGGCGCGGCGGAAGGTTGGTTTCGATGCTCTAGAAGCCGAGGAATTTAACTTCCGGTCTGAGCTCGATGCCATACGCCTCCCTCACCTTTCCGTGCACATGTCTGATAACCGCGGCCACATCATCGGCCGAGGCGGTTCCGTTATTAACGATAAAATTAGCGTGTACGGGCGAAACTTCCGCGCCGCCAACCGAAAAACCCTTTAATCCACAATCCTCGATAAGCTTGCCCACGCTCGCATCGGGCGGGTTGCGAAATACCGACCCGCAGGATGCACAGCCCATGGGCTGTGTGCGCTTACGCCGCGTCAGGTACCGCTCCATACGTTCACGGATATCGGCCTTGGGCGCAGGTTTGAGCTTGAGCACGCACTCCAGAATGATCTCGTTACGCGGCAGGCTGCATTCACGGTAGCCCCAAGCGATCTCCGAGCCCGCGTAATGCTTGATGCCGGAGCTCGGGTCAAACGTAACGACATCTTCGACCAGCGAGCCAATCCACTCGGTTCGCGTGCCGGCATTCATGGACACGGCGCCGCCAACGGAGCCGGGAATACCGACCGCAAACTCAAGGCCCGAAAGGCTGCGCGACAGCGCGTCGTTGACTAGGCGAGCGAATATCACGCCCGCACCGACCGTCAGCGTACAACCGTCTTCGGCGACAACCGTACGCTGGAACTCACGCCCCAACGAAATGACGGCGCCGCGATAGCCTGCATCGGCAACAAGCAGATTAGATCCCTTGCCGATAATGACCCACGGCACCTGCTCACGATCGAGCACCGCCACGGCGCGACGCAAGGCATGATAGCTGTGACACGTCACAAAGAGGTCCGCCTTGCCGCCGATACGATAGCTCGTATGGCGCGCGAGGCGTTCGTCCTCGATTACGTCCGTATCGATCATGCCCGAAAGCGCCATGACGGTGTTAAACAGACCCATGGGGTTTAAGCGTCTTTCTTGGCAGTCAGATACTCGATGAACTCGGGGCCGACCGTCGTGACGTCGCCGGCGCCCATGGTAAGCAGCAAATCGCCCTCGCCCACCATCTTCTCGAGCTCCTCATTGAGCTCAAGACGGCTCGAGCAGTACACGACATCCTTACCGGGATGCTTAGCGCGCACGGTGTCGGCGAGCATCTTGGACGTGACGCCCGGGATGGGCATCTCGCCGGCAGAGAACACGTCAATCAACAGCAGCTTGTCGGCATTGGCGAATGCATCGGCAAAGTCGTCGCACAGAGCCTGCAGGCGCGAATAGCGGTGCGGCTGGAACACGACGTCGACATGCTTGTAGCCCAGCGAAGAGGCAGCAGCGAGCGTCGCCTTGATCTCGGTGGGATGATGGCCGTAATCGTCAACCACCGTGATGCCGTCGATATCGCCCACGTGAGTAAAGCGACGGCGGACGCCCTCAAAACTCGAAAGTGCCTTAGCGGCGGCATCGATATCGAGGCCTAGGACATGGGCGACGGTCAAGACGGCCGTGGCGTTGAGCATGTTGTGACGACCGGGGTTGCTCTTAATCTCGACAGCGTGCTCGGTGCCGTCCTCAAAGCGAACGATAAAGTCGCTCTGGATGCCCTTGACATCCGGATGTACGCAGACGATGTCGTTGTTCTCGGCAAAGCCATAGGAAAGCACATGACGGCCCGTCGACTTGGCGAGCTCGACCAGATGCGGATCCTCGCCGCAAACGATGACGGTGCCGTCCTCGCCCACCAGCCCCATAAACTTAGCAAAGGTGGCCTCGATCTCCTCGATGCCCGAGTAGTGATCGAGATGGTCGGCCTCGACGTTGGTCACGATGACCACGTTGGGGTTCAGGAACAGGAACGAGCTGTCGGACTCATCGGCCTCGGCGACAAAGTAGTCACCCGAGCCGTTCTTGCCGTTGGTGTCGTAGCCCTCGACGATGCCGCCGATCAAAAAGCTGGGGTCCAGACCCATGCGATCGAGCATCGTGGCGCACATCGAAGACGTCGTGGTCTTGCCGTGCGTGCCGGCGACGGCGACGGTGGTGTAGCCATGGCCCAGAGCCGAGAGCATCTTGGCGCGAGGCCACACGGGAATACCGAGCTCGCGGGCACGCACGAGCTCGGGGTTGGACTCGGGAATAGCGGTGGAGACAACAACCACGTCGGGCTTGACCTCGTCGATCGTCGCAGCCTCGTGGCCCA
>CAJJVE010000176.1:0-4025 GCA_905196265.1 uncultured Collinsella sp.
CAACGCCTCGGCAAAACCGCGACAGGTTTTATCCATCATCTCTTGGCTCATCGAAACACCTCTGCTTAGAGCGCCGGTCGCCACGGACCGCGCCGGAATAAAAAATGGGACAACGACGCCAGGAAGCGGTTGTCCCATTCATCGATCTTGTCCAAGTCAGTCTAGCCCATAAGACAAAGGCTGTCAGGAGCTCTGGCTATCGGCGTTTCCGATTGCCGGCTATAGGCACGGGCGCCTAGTCCACCTGGAACGTCGGCAGCAGCGTGTCGATAATCTTCGACCCCATGTCGCGATTTGCAGTCGAGTACTCCAAATGCGCCGTGGCAATCGTCGAATCCGTGACGATCGTCTTTTCGTAAATGATCGTGTCGCCCTCGCGCCACGAGACCACGTACCAGTTGTCGCCCTCTGCGGTATAGAGGTCGGCCTTGCCCGAGGTGTCCGCGTCGACGAACATCTCGTGTGCGGTTTCTTCGTTAATGTTGACGTAGCCAAACAGGTTGATCACAAAACCCGTCTCCGGATCCTCATACCTGGCGCCACTGCCGCTGGGAGTATCTTCCATCTCAAAGCGATTGGGAATCGACATGCTATAAGGATGCATGTCGTTCGTGTACGTATGCACGTCGGTCAGGTAATCGTCCAAATCAGCCGAACCGTAGTATGCCGACTCGTTCTCGGGAACGGCCTCGTCATCGGACGACGAGGATTCCATAGACTTGGACTTGTCGCTCTTCTTCTTGGCAGAAGAATCTTTCTCGTCCGAAGACCCGGTATCGATCACCGAGATTTGCGTGTCAGAGCTCTTGGACCCGTTAAGCATCGTGAGCGCAAACACCGTGCCACCCCCAAGGAGTACCACGGCGGCACACGCCACCGCGATGACAACCGGAGCTTTGCTCTTAGACTTTTGAGGCGCGAGCGCGACCGGCGGCATCGACTGGGTCAGGCCCGGGGCAGAGGAAGGACCAGCGCCCGCGGACGTCGGCGCGGAACCGCCAGCCAGCGAAGCCCCACAGTGCGTACAAAACGTCGATCCATCAGGCACTTGCTGTCCGCATTTTTGACAGAACATCGTTCGACCTTTCGTGGTTTAGCTTTTGTCACAGCCAAGTCTATACGCCCCCACCCAGGGCGCTGTTGCGCAACATTGGGAGAATCAACCAAGCCGCACGCTTGCCCAGCGCAAGGCCCACCTTGCGGCAAGCCCGCACACGCAAACATGGGACATATGGCCCACCTTTCGAGACTCCCGGGTAGCACAAGCTGGGGCATATCTATAAGTAAGGAACCCGTTGGGGCACGGCCGCGCAACGGCCACAAGCGATGAACGGAGGCATAAGCCGCGCAGTACACAGAGACATCCGCCGCCAGCGCAATCAGTACCCCAACAGCGTGCGGCGCCGTGATGTCATCGGCAGACAAGGAGGACGCCACCATGAAGAAAAAGACCCTATCGATCCTTTCCCTGTGCATCGCCCTCTTTGCCGCACTCGCCCTTGTCGGCTGCGGCGGGAACGCATCGGGCGGAGGCGGCAGCACCTCAAAGAGCGAAGGCAAGGAAAAGGCCCCCGTCGCCGAACTGACTTTATCTGGTTTAAGGTCGAGATGCCCGAGAGCGTTGGCGTGAGCGACTCCGCCGGCAAGAACGCCGACAGGGTCCAGCTCACCTTCCCCGAAGACGAGAACGGTTCGGCCGATCGCTTTATCCCCGTTTGGAAAAAAGCGCTGACGGCAGAGGAATCCCACGCTGACCAGGCAGAAAAGAAAGGTGATACGTTCCAGTGGAAGGATGGCGGATCCGTCGAGTATAACGGCAGGACGTGGCTCGTCGGAACGTACGAGGACAACAGCGGCGTCTCAACCCTCCTCTTTACCGACGTTGAGCCGGGAAGCGTCTACGTCCTCATCTCGAACTTCGATCTGCATAAGAAAGAAGCCGAGGCGCTCCTCAACTCCATCGAGTTTCCCGATGACATGGCGAAGGCAGTTGCCGAGGCACGCGAAGTCGAGATTTCGAGCATCGAGATCAAGCATTAGGGGCTCGCACGCAGCATCGCATGCGCAGTCATTAAATGATCGGACGCCCAGCCAGGGGAGGATTGGATCGGCCGGCCCTCCCCTCTTTTACGCCCGAGCATATTGCCACTTGTCGGCGCAAATCAGGCCCCCAGAATGGGACACATGGCCCACCTGAACGAGCCGCCCGCGCGTACAGTAAAGGCAGGTAATCCATGGGCGGTTACAGATCGAGGAGGACACGACCATGAAAAAGAAGGCCTTTGCGATTCTCACCCTCTGCATCAGTCTCTTTGCCGCAGTTGCCCTGGTGGGCTGCGGTGGCAGCGGCGGCGCTACCGGAAGTGGCGGTGGCGGCGGAGCAGAAAAACCAGCCGTGGATATGAGGACCGACTTCATTTGGTTTAAGGTCGAAGTCCCCGAGGGCGTCGAAATCACGGACGTCGCAGGCGATACCGCCGACAGGGCCCAGTTTAAGTTCACCGAGAGCGAGCATGCCAGCGACCGCTTCATCCCCGTCTTCGATCCTGACAAGAACGCCGATGAACTGTTTGACTACGAGGCAAAGTGGAAGGCCAACTCCGGATGGACCGAGAGCGATCCCGTTAAGTACAACGGCAAGACCTGGCGCAGCGCCTACTTTACGCACTCGGGCGGCGTGACGACCGAGTACTTCACTGACGTTGACGGCGGCAGTGTGTACGTGCGTATCGACAATGTCGAGGAGCACAAGGACGCCGTCGAGACCATGATGGAGTCTCTGGAATTTGCCGACGACATCGCCGAGGCCAAGACCGAGGCCATGGACGTTAAGCTCGAGGATATCGAGATCAAGCGCTAAAGCTCCAACGGCATGCAGCAGCGCCGTTTTAGCTCAGCCGGGATGCAAGGTGCAACTCCTTGCATCCCGGTTTTTTGTGTTCGAAAACGCCCGGTCACATCACCATATTGAGCACGTTGACGAACTCCTGGGCCTGGGAACGGCTGCTCAGCCTGTAGGAACAGGCGGTCAGCAACCTATTACGGAGGAGCACGCGCTTACCCTTGACCCTGTTGACACCCGTAATGTCCTTGAGGTAGACGATCTTGGTATGGGTACCGAAGAAGTTGTTCTTCACGACCGCCTCGATACGATTGGGATAGATGCTTATTCCCTTGAAAACGCCGGCACCCTTATCGTGAAACAGCAACGTGTTGTTATCCATGCGCGCCACCCCCATGGAGTTCGATAAAACCATCTCTATGACCACATTTTAGTCACCGCAAACCCTTTTCGCGGTCGTGCGCAGAGCACCAAATCGTGTCCGCACGAGGCTTTAAACTAGAGACAATAAAGATGTTCGATGCGCTTGGTGGGCTCTTAGGATGTTCCTCAAATCGCCGGCATCGGAGGAGGTCTTACATGGTTTACGCATGGGAATTCGAGTTCTTTGATTCGGACGGTATGGTCGATGCCGTGCCATGTGGCTCGCTGGGCGGAGGAGGAACGTTTGGCTCCGATCTAAACGACGCTGTCAAAAGCGCCGCCGATTTTCTCGCATGTATGGTCGACGATCACCTTATGGGCGGCGTCGATCTTCCCGCGCCGGACTTTGGACACCAGCCACAACACGGCGGCAAGATTATCGCCGTGGCCGTCAGCCGCGAGCTCGGCGACATCCCCGCCGTCACCGCAGCGGATGCCGCGCGCATGCTCGGTGTTAGCTCAGCACGGGTATCGCAACTGATAAATGCAGGAATGTTGGATTCATGGAAGGACGGCACCAAGCGCATGGTGTCCAAATCTTCCATCGAGGCACGACTCGCCGACGCACCAAAGGCAGGGCGCCCGAAAGAAATGCCTGTTGCCGTGTAAAGAGACGTCTAGGCATACCATTTTGGCATATTGACCATTGAATTCTCTCGATTCGCGACGCACTGCGTCGCGAATCGAACTGAACATATTGCCGCTGATTGCCACGCATCTCCAATCCGAAGTGCAAGAGGAGTTTTCCATGACAGGCATC
>CAJJVE010000177.1:0-4004 GCA_905196265.1 uncultured Collinsella sp.
CCGCTTGTGTTGGCGAGCCATGTCGATACCCTGGGCGCCATGGTGCGCTCCATTAAGGACAATGGTCGCCTGCGCCCCACGACCCTCGGCGGGCATCAGTGGTCTACGGCCGATGGCGAGAACTGCACCGTTTATACGCGCGACGGCAATGTCTACACGGGCGTGGTCCTCAATACTGAGCCTTCGGCGCATGTGGCCGATGAGCCGGTCAAGACCATCGAGAAGAACATGGAAATCCTGCTCGACGAGAACGTTGATAGCAAGGATGACGTGCTTGAGCTGGGCATTCAGACGGGCGACATCATCGCTATGGATCCGCGCACCACGGTGACGGAGAGCGGCTACATCAAGAGTCGCTTCCTTGACGACAAGCTGTCCGCGTCGATTCTGCTGGGTTTGGCCCGCGCCGTCGCCGACGACGAGGTGACGCTTTCGCGCAAGGTATCGCTGCTCTTTACGGTGTACGAGGAGGTCGGCCACGGCGGTGCCTTTGTGCCGGCCGACACGCGCGAGATGATCAGCGTGGACATGGGCTGCGTGGGCGACGACCTGGGCTGCACCGAGCGCATGGTTTCGATCTGCGCCAAGGATTCGGGCGGTCCGTACAACTACGACCTGGTGACCACGTTGTCCAACATCGCGCGCGAGCTGGAGCTCGATTACGCCATCGATGTGTACCCGCACTACGGCTCCGACGTCGAGGCCACGCTCTCGGCTGGCTACGACATTCGCCATGGTCTGATCGGCCCCGGCGTGTACGCGAGCCACAACTACGAGCGCAGCCACATCGACGGCGTGCGTAATACCTTTGAGCTGGTTCTCGCCTACGTTCAGCGCTAACGATGCAGCGGCCTCGGCTGATACAGCAGTACCGACCGAGGCCGTCCTCTCTAAGTTGCGGTGAAATAGGGACTGTTTGGCGGTTTTAAACGCTTAAACAGTCCCTATTTCACCGCAACTTACGAAGGGGATGGGGCTACTTGATGGCGCCGGTCACCGTGCCGCCGCCCAGGACGACGTCGCCGCGGTAGATAACGACTGCCTGTCCGGGGGCGATGGCTCGTTGCGGCTCGTCAAAAGTTAGCAGCATTTGCCCGTCTTCATCACGCGTAAGGGTCGCTGCCTGGTCTTTCTGACGGTAGCGGTATTTGGCATCTACGCGAATGCCGCCGGCGTCGAGCTCCGCCTCCATGCGTGCGTCCGGCGCGCTCCAGATCCACTCATCGGCCGTGAGGGCAGCGGCGGTCAGGTCCTCGGCCTCGCCCAGATGCACGGTGTTGTTGGCGGCGTCGACGCCCGTCACATACACGGGATGCGCCATCGCGACGCCCAGGCCCTTGCGCTGGCCGATGGTGTAGCGCAGCGCGCCGTTGTGGCGCCCGACCACGCTGTCGTCGCGCCACACAATGTCACCCGGTGCAGCGGGATGTCCGCAGCGGCGCTCGATATAGCCCGCGTAGTCACCGTCTGGAATAAAGCAGATATCCTCGCTTTCGGCCTTCTGGGCGTTGGTAAAGCCCTGTTCGGCGGCAATGCGGCGCACGTCGCGCTCTTTGTCCAACCCAGCCAGCGGAAAGATCGTGTGCGCCAGGCGTTCCTGTGTAAGCGAATACAAAAAGTAACTCTGGTCCTTTTTGGGGTCCTCGCCGCGATGCAACCGCCAGGTGCCGTCGGGCGCCTGGCTCGTCTTTGCATAGTGGCCCGTGGCGATGTAGTCGCAGCCCATATCGAGTGCCGCATCGAGCAGCGCGCCAAACTTAATGTGGCGGTTGCAGATAATGCACGGATTGGGCGTCAGCCCCTCCTGGTAGGCGTTCACAAAACGCTCGATAACGCTGTGGTCGAAGGTCTGCTGCAGGTCGAGCACATGATGGGGGATCCCCAGACGCTCGGCGACGGCCTTTGCATCGGCGATGTCGCGGTCGACTTTGCTCATGCCCGTGGCGGGGCGCATGGTGGCGCCGACGCATTCGTAGCCCTGGCTTTTGAGCAGGTACGCGGTCACGCTGGAATCGACGCCGCCACTCATGGCGACGAGCACGCGCTTGTTGTGCATGGGGAGGTTCTCCTTGGTGGCATGTGGCCAAAAAAGAAAAGCGGCGCGGGAGGCTGGTTCCGCGCCGCAGACATTGTAGCAAGTTCGGACGTCTCGTGGGATACCCTAACGAGATGGACTCGGGCAGCCAGAAGAGAGGGGAGACCGGCGTGCCTTGGGCCTATCGACAAGTGACGGGCCCTTAGTCCTGGAACAGTGCCGTGGACAGGTAGCGCTCGCCAGTGTCGGCAAGCAGGGCCACGATGGTCTTGCCCTCGTTCTCGGGGCGCTTGGCCAGCTGCAGTGCGGCCCACACGGCGGCACCGGACGAAATGCCCACGAGCACGCCCTCCTTGTGACCCACGGCGCGGCCGGTGGCAAAGGCGTCGTCGTTCTCGACGGGGATGATCTCGTCATAGACCTGGGTGTCGAGGACGTCGGGCACAAAGCCTGCGCCGATGCCCTGGATCTTGTGCGGGCCGGCCTGGCCCTTGGAGAGCACCGGGGAGGTGGCGGGCTCGACGGCGACAACCTTAATCTCAGGGTTCTGCTCCTTGAGGAACTCGCCCACGCCGGTCACGGTGCCACCGGTGCCAACGCCGGCGACGAAGATGTCGACCTTGCCGTCGGTGTCGTCCCAGATCTCGGGGCCGGTCGTGGCCTTGTGAATGGCCGGGTTCGCGGGGTTCACAAACTGGCCGGCGATGATGCTGTTGGGAGTCTCCTTCTGCAGCTCCTCGGCCTTGGCGATGGCACCCTTCATGCCCTTGGAGCCGTCGGTGAGCACGAGCTGCGCACCGTATGCCTGCATCAGCTTGCGGCGCTCGACGGACATGGTCTCGGGCATGGTGATGATCACCTTGTAGCCGCGGGCGGCCGCCACCGAGGCGATGCCGACGCCGGTGTTGCCGCTCGTGGGCTCGATGATGGTGTAGTCGCCGCCGCGCACGAGCTTGCCTGCCTTCTCGGCCTCGTCAATCATGTTCTTGGCGACGCGGTCTTTAACGGAGCCGGCGGGGTTGAAGTATTCCAGTTTGACGAGCACGCGAGCCTTGAGGTCCTCGTCGGCCTCAAAGTGGGTGAGCTCCAGAAGCGGGGTGTGGCCGATAAGCTGATCGATGGACGTGTAAACCTTGCTCATGGTGAACCTCCAAAGTGTTCAAGTTGCTGGTTGCCGTGTGGTTTCACGGTGCGTGTAGCAGCTAAACCCATAAACCTTATAGGTTGTTCGTTTAGCTGTTGGCAAGCATAGTAGACACTAAAGCCTAGTAATGCAATAGGAAATAGAAGATTATTACGAGTCGATTAACCATCTTGATCGGAACGGGTATTTTCAAACCCATTTTTTCGGCTAGAATTTCAACGGACTAAAAGACCGAAAGGCAGCACTATATATGTTGGTTTCTACTAAGGGCAGGTACGCCCTGCGCGTTATGGTCGATCTGGCCGAGCACCAGGCGGCCGGTCGCATCCCGCTCAAAGAGATCGCGGCGCGACAGGGGATTTCCGAGAAATATCTCGAGAACATCTTGGCTACGCTCGTGCGCGCCAACATGCTTTCGGGCATGCGTGGCAAGGGCGGCGGCTATGTGCTCACGCGTCCGCCCGAGCAGTACACGGTGGGCGAGATCCTGCGCCTGACCGAGGGTAGTCTGGCGCCGGTCGCCTGCCTGGATGGCGACTGCAAGGGCTGCTCGCGCTCGGATGAGTGCCCCACGCTCGATGTGTGGAAGAACCTGGACAAGCTCATCAACGACTACCTCGACGGCGTGACGCTCGACCAGCTCGTCGCCCCCAGCGAAGGCTACGACTACGTCATCTAGCCCACCTGCCATTTGGGGACGGGGTGGAAATGGTAGATTTTCTTGCCCTCTGAGGATTGACAAATAAGAAGGCCGCCCATTTTTGCGATGGGCGGCCTTTGATTATGGGCTTTAGCCTGTGCGGGGCGCGCAGCGCGCCGCATCAG
>CAJJVE010000178.1:0-3941 GCA_905196265.1 uncultured Collinsella sp.
TCCAATCTCGTCCAGGTGCGCCAGAGCGTCGATCAGATCCTTCTTCTTGGTAAGTGCGGTGCCCTGCGGAATGTCGTCCTCCTCCAGCACAATCGGCTCGAGCACGGCAATATCCGCCTGAACCCCACGATTAAAGAATCGCCTATCCATCTCTCGGGCACACATAGCCAGCGCCAACCCTGCAATCTGAGCGGCACGGGAGTCAATTTCCATACCATGAAGGTTCTTGGACAGAATGAGTCCGGGAATATCGCGCGAGCGGTATTCGCGCTCTAAATACATCTTTGCCAAGAGTTCAAAAGCGTAAACGAGAATATGGCCCGATCCACAAGCCGGGTCGCACAGCGAAATATCCTCAGGGCTCTCGATTTTAATGAAGTCCTCGTGCTCCGCATCAGGCTCGATGTAGTACTCCATTCCATCACGCAGGTGACTTCCCGGGTTGTTCAGCATCCACAAACGCCCCAAAGAGTTCTGCACCATGTAGCGCACGATCCAGTTGGGCGTAAACAGCTGTGTGGCCGGACCGATGGTGTCCGGCGTCTCCTTGGCCTTAGATTTAAAGAATGCGTCTTTGACCTCGGAATTGTAGAACTGATACATCCAGCCCAGGGACTCGACGTTTTCCCACGTGCTTCGCTTAACCCGTTCGACAAGAGCGCACAACACACCTTCTTCACCGCGGTCCAAAAGCCTTGTCGGAAGCAGCAACGCATCCGCCGTGCCCACGCGACCGAAGATGGAGGGCAGGCACTCAGCGAGCTCGTTCATCTGAGCCACCAAAATGAGACGGAACAGCGCCTCATCATCTGCCGCCGCGACAAGGTCAAACACGCGATCGCGCTCTAAGCCCGACAGATCAAGCTCCGTCGGCATGCGCAAGCAGTCTGGCGAAAAAATATCGTACTCCGAGGTTTCGCAATATGAACTTAGCATGCGCACGCCACAGGGCAGATAGCCTTGCACTTCCATATAGCGTATTGCAGCAAAGCGATTGAACCAGGTATAGGCCATTTCCTCGCAAAAGCGCGCATAGCCGCCATGCTCTATACGGCGATATAGCTCCGAACGTTGCGAACGCTCGAGCGCAGAGAGCACCGTGCCTTTAACAATGGTTGCATCGCGATCGAATTCTTCACGCCCCGCATCGTCGAGCCCGTAGGCATAGCAACGCTGACGTACCTCATCAATTAAGCGGATGCGTGCCCAAGGGCAAAACTTTTCGAGCTCTTTCGTATCCATGTTTCTCCCTTAGCCCAAACGGATGGCGTCATTACCCTCAAGGCTTCGCAGCAGCTCTTTGCGCGCGGCCTCCAAATAGTCATCGATCTGCTGTTGCGAGCTCAGCTCCAGCGGCCTAAAAACCATACTGCGGCTCACCGATTTAACACGTCGCGTAGGTGCCGGTGCGGATTGGGGCTCATTCGTCAGGCCAGGCGCGGTGACCCCCGAATGATCGGTCGTTACCGTCACACTCGTATTTGCCGGTTTGGGACGATTCGCCTCTTCATAGGCATCGTCAATCATTTTGTACAGAGTCGTCTGAGCACGATCGAGCTTGACGGGCACGGCATCCAGGGCGGTCAGCGTTGCCGCATTATGCACCTCATCTTTTCGAGCGCTGTGCGACTCCCCGATGCGAGCCAGCGCAACGCCCTTGTTTTGGGCATACACTTCGATATCCCCATAGCGCTCTTCAACAGAATTGAGCATGGAGATGCGCTTTTGGTCCAAAAGCTCCTTGTAGGCAGCCCTCACCCTTAGGTTTGCCTCGGATAGCTTTTGGAACTGCAGACTCAGACTCGGCTGCTTAACTGCTTCCCTAATGACAGAAAGCGCATCCAGCGTTTCCGAAGCGCCCTCAAAATAATCGCGCTCACTCTCCATTTGCTTGAATATCTCGCAGGCACCGTCGAATACAGTCACCTTGCTGTCGAAAAACTCGTCAATATCCTCGAGATCTTCAGCCGCATCTCGCAGCTCGTTCTCTTTTGCGGCGATCGCCATAATTAGGTCGACGGCATCGCGGCCGCTCTGCAATAGGCCCTCGATAAGGTTCTTTGCATTCACGACCTCCTTATAGCCCGGGTAATCGGGGTTACGCTGGTACTTGACCGAAAGGAGACTCGCCAAGCTATCGCGGCGCTTTTCAAGCTCCCCGCGACATGCCTCGGCAAGGCTGTCCTCTTCGAGCGGCAGAGTATGATTGCCGCTCAACTCTTCTACAGCCTGTCGCGCCTTGGATATGGCTGCCCGAGAAAGCTGTTGGCGTGCCTCAACAACAGCCTGTCGTGCCTTAGCAGCCTTACGCAGATAATCAAGAATCTTGGAATCCCTAAGATCAATCGCTTGCCCTGCGCAGAGCAGGAGAGCGCGCTTTTGCGCTAGCAGCGTTGCGACCACGGCGGCAATGTCAATCTCCGCCCAACCATAAGGCTTCGCATGGTACGTCTCGAGCAGCTCGCTCATTGTTACCTGCATATGTTGGGCGGCGCGAGCTTCCAGCAAACGCATAACCGCTTCGATGGCCCCGGCATTGGGCTCTTGCCCATTCATTGCCGGAGTGTACGCAGTTAAAATCTGCTTGATCTGCATATCGCTGTCGTAGTTTTTATCGATAAGTGGCAGTTTGCTGTACGTAACAGAGACAAGCTGGCGCACGCAGTCCTCGATCATATTCTTGGCAGACGCCGATTTGACCGGAGAATACTCACCGCCATAGACATAAAACGTTCCATGCAGCACCGCCTGGCGCATAAGCTCCTCTGCACGCTTATCCAGAGCGACGCGCTCTTCCTGCTTGCCACGCAAAATCGAAGCCACCACTTCGCTGCGATTGTCTGCCTGACGGCTATTGAGGTATTGCTCAATACATGCCGACTGATACAGGCAGTCGTAGTAGTCTTGCTGGGAATCGAGCACTACAATGGCCTCTCCCCTGCTAGAGCTAAGGAGCAGGTCCTCGCGCGAAGGAATCGGGATGCCATCCACACCAGTAATCACGCGCAGCGCCAGCCCCGATGCACTGTTATAACGGGTGTCGTCCAGATATTCCTCAACGTCAAAAACGTTTTTGCCGACCGTTACCTTGGCGTTTTCGAAGACCTGCCTAAACATAATCTGTGCGGCCTTGGACGTAATCTTCGCAGCATCCGGCTGCACGCGCGAAATCTGCTGGGCGATCTCCTGCTCTTCGTCGGTCAGGTACTTATACGTTTCACCATTGCGAGCTACATAGTTTTGGCGTACCAAACGCTCCAGGGACTGCGAAATCTGCTCGCGAACGACAATGCGGTCGGTGCGGACGTCGTCGGTCATAAGGGTGACCAAGTTTTCAACGATTGCCGGCATGTCCTTATCGACATACAGGATCAAGAAAAGCAGCTTGAGTACCGGAATGTCGCATTCCTCGAGACCCTGCCCCTTTTGGGCGGCATCCGCCGCTCGAAGAACTACACGACGATGATAGTCCTCGAGCGACGTCGAGATCGTATTGTAGAAACGCCAAAGCGGAACCAGCGCGTTCTGGTCCTTGTCCTCTATGCATCGAGCGGAGTCTTGAAAGCCGCTCAGCATGGAACGCTCGGCACTTGAGCTGTTTTTTCCGGACGCGCCGTGATTGCGCAGCTCGTCCATGATTTTTTGAATGAGCTTAAACTGGTAATCAGCAAACGGATACGTGCTGGCGAAGTCTTCGGCGCCCTCGTAGCCAATTAAATCGGCCGCTGCACCCTTAAAGCTATACAAGTTGTTGAGGACCGCCGAGCGCTCCTGATACTCAGCTTTCAACAAGTCGTTCGCATCCTGATTTTTCGCCAAAATGCGGCGACGAATAACTTCATCGGTGCACGAGCTGCTCAGCGACAAACGCGTATTAAAGCGGTCCTGAATCTTGGAGAAGTCACTGCCCTTAACTTTGGTAATTTGATCAATCGCCTGCT
>CAJJVE010000179.1:0-3939 GCA_905196265.1 uncultured Collinsella sp.
GCCACCAGACGTCTGCGGATCGTACAGCGCATCCAACATGCCCGGCTCCAGGTCTTCGTCGGCAGCCACGCGCGGGCCAAAGAAGTCCTGGTTGCGGTAGGAGCCCGCGGGGATAATGCCCAGACGCGCCATGTCGAGCACCTGGTCAAAGAGTGGCACCGCCCCCGACGCAAGCTCAACTTGCACGCCCGAGCCCTCGGCCATCTCGCACGCGTGCCCGATCAGACCAAAGCCCGTAATGTCGGTGCAGCCGTGAAGCTCAAGTCCCTCGGCCAGACGAATCGGAGCCTCGTTGAGGGTGCACATCGAGTCAAACATGGCTGCGGCCTCGTCCTGCTCGATGAGCTCGCCCTTAATGGCCGTGGTGATGATGCCCGAGCCGATCGCCTTGGTCAGCAGCAGGACATCGCCCACGCGCGCACCGCTGTTGGCGAGCATGTGGTCGAGTGGTACAAAACCGCTCACGGACAGACCGTACTTGGGCTCGTCGTCGTTGATGGTGTGGCCGCCCGCGATGGAGCAACCCGCCTCGACGCACTTGTCGGCGCCGCCCGCCAGAATCTGACCGGCAACCTCAACGCCCAGACAGCTCGGGATGCACAGCAAGTTCATGGCATGGCTCGGCCGCCCGCCCATGGCGTAGATGTCCGACAGCGAGTTTGCCGCGGCAATCTGGCCAAACAGAAACGGGTCGTCGACCATCGGCGGGAAGAAGTCGATGGACTGCACGAGGCCCAAGTTATCGCCAACGCGAAAGACGCTCGCATCGTCGGAGGTATCGAACCCCACGAGCAGGTTGTCGTTATGCACATTGGGCAAGTCGCCCAGGACCTGGGCGAGGGCTCCGGGAGCCAACTTAGCGGCTCAACCGCTCGCGGCCGTCATAGACGTGAGCTTAATCTGATCGTCAGCCATCGATACCTCCTCTCATCGGTCAATCATTTTCTCCCAGTATACGCATGAATGCGAACCTGCGGCGGATGCATTAATTGAGCGCCTGTGCGCGAATCGCCGCACCGATGGCACCGGCAAAGCGAGCCTGGGGCGAGGTGGTCACCGGCGACCCCAGTAGCTCGCCCAACCGTTCAACGACATAGGCGTTTTCGCACAGGCCGCCGGTCAGATAGTACGGGGCGCCCGCCGCCTGCCCGGCCATGGTCGCCACGCGCGAGACCACGCTGTCGATCACGCCACGCGCAATGTTCTCGCGCGGCTCACCGCGACCGATCAGGCTGATAACCTCGCTTTCGGCAAACACCGTGCACATGCTGCTGATCTTGGTGGGCTCGCCGGAACGCGCCAGGTCGGCCATCTGCTGCTGGGAAATGCCCAGGCGGTCGGCCATGATCTCCAAAAAGCGCCCCGTGCCGGCGGCGCACTTGTCGTTCATGGCAAACTTGGCCACGCGGCCACTCTTAAGCTGAATGACCTTGGTGTCCTGGCCGCCCACGTCGATCACGGTGCCGTGGTCGCCAAACAGGCACACGGCACCGGTGCCGTGGCAGGTGATCTCGGTCACGACCTTGTGCGCATAGGGCACGGCGACACGACCGTAGCCGGTCGCGATCACACGCACGTCGTCGGCAGCCACGTCATAGCCAACCGCTGCCAGTGCCTCGCGCAGCCGCTCGGAAGCATCGACCGAGGAGAACCCGGTTGGCTGCACGCACGTCCACGCCACCGAACCCTCCCCATCGACCACAGCAGCCTTAGCCGCCGTAGACCCGATATCGATCCCGATCCCTATCATGGCTCTCTCCCAATCTAAATATCAAAGGTAGCGGCGCGTTCAGGCGCCTTGGCATCCTCCCTCACATGTGACAAAGGGACAGTCCCTTTGTCACATACCGCCACCTACAGGGTTTCGATGAAGGCGGCGATGCGGGTCTCGATCTGGCCCATGTCGCCGTTGCTGTAGTCGGTCTCAATCTTCATGTACGGAATGCCCGCACCCTCGACGGCCTCCTGCATGCGCGCACTCTCAACGTTGAAGGTGTGGCACGCCTGGAGCACGCTCTCCACCACGCCATCGACGTGATACTTCTCGCACATGGCCAGCGTGTTTTCCATACGGCCGTCGTTGGGCGTCATGACCGAGCAGTTGATATCCAGGTAGCGGTCGGCAATGGCGCGCAGGATGTCGGGAGCCTCCGAATCGATCATCATGGCCGCCGTGCGCTCGCCCGAGCAGTCGTCCATGCACACGACCACGCCGCCGTTGGACTCGATGGTGCGGCCGATTTTGTTGATCACGCCGCCCACCGGGCAGCCGGTAATCAGAATGCGCTTGGCATCCGCCGCAACCGGGCGCTCGCCCGCGTCGTAGGCCTCGCGCAGCTTGGCGACCTTTTGCTCCAGCTGCTGCGTATAGGCCTCGATATCAAAGCTAAACGTACCGGCAAACATAGTGCTCATCAGGTCGACGCCGCTCATGGCCGCCGGCTGGTTGGCCTGCAGCGCAAACATCTCGAGCTGGGCAGCACGCAGGCGATTGCGACGACGGACGGCAGCGCGCAGGTCGTCATCGGTGATCGTAATACCGTAGAAGTTCTCGAGCTCCTCCTTGAGCAGACGGCACTCCTCGTACCAGCCCTCGCGCTCGTAGGCGCGATCGCGACCCTGTGGCAGGTGCAGAATGTGCGTGCGCTTGAGCTCGTTAAGTAACTCGTACATCTTCTTCTTGCCGTCGCAGGTGGTCTCGCCGATGATCATGTCGCTAAAGTACGTAAACGGGCACTTTTGCGAGTAGGCAAAGCCGTACGTCGACTTGATGAGCGGGCAGAGGTTTGCCGGCAGCACCTTCTCGGCCTCAGGAATCACCTCGTCGGACGTACCACACAGAGCGACACTTGCGGCCCCCGCGGCATCGATAATCTCGAGCGGCGTATAGCTGCACAAAAAGCCGACCAGGCGCTTGTAATCCTTGACGCGAATAAACGCCGCCTTGCGTTGCTCGTTGAACTCCTCAAACGTGCGCGGCAACGGCTGCTCAATATTTTCCGACATATAGCTCCTTAACAAACCTTTTAACCAACCAAGGAAACGGCTTTCCCAGGTGCCCCAGGTTGCCGTGAAAGAGGAGCGCCGCGTATTTTTGTACGCAAGCGACGGTTTGAACGGCAAGATCGGGTACCTGGGGAAGCCGCCGGGACGGATAGCTCTAAATTGTTTCCAGGAAGGCCTTCTCCACGGCAAACGATTCCATCTCGTAGAGCGTGCAGAACTGCAGGGCCACGTCGACGATGCCGTCGGCATGCAGGTCCTTGGCCATCTGGACAATGTCCTTCATACGCTGGTCGTTGGGCGTAAAGACAGCGCAGTTGATCTTAAAGTAGCGCTCGGCGATGGCGTCGAGCATCTCATCGACCGTCTCGCCGGACTCGTCGACCAGGTCCTTGTAGTAGCGCGAGCCCGTGCAGGACTCCTCGCCTACCACAACGCCGCCGGCCTTCTCGATAAGGTTGAACAGTTTCCAGTTGGGCACGGCCATGGGCGTACCGGTGTACAGGATGCGCTTGGTGCCCTTGGGCGCCACGCCCTCGCCAGCCTCAACGCGCTGCTCGCACTCAGCCGCCATATCGTTAATGGCTCCGGTCAGACGCGGCGTGTCATCCATAAAGGCGGCCTGAACGGTCAGCAGGCTGTCGAGACCGCTGATGGGCGCCGGATCGGCAGCGCGGGTCGCAGCCAGACGCTGCAGGGCGCGACGCTTCTCGTTGACGGCGTGGGTGGCAGCCTTCAGGCGCTCGGGCGTAATCTTGACGCCGCACTCGTCCTCGATCTTGGCCGCGAGCTTCTTGACCTCGGCCTTCCAGGTCACGAGTGTCGACTCGTCGTGCACGTTGGGGATATCCATGACGTACATGTTCTTTTGCGTGGCAAAGAACTCGTAGGCCTTCTTCTTGCCATCGCAGGTGTTCTCGCCCACCACCAGGTCGC
>CAJJVE010000180.1:0-3937 GCA_905196265.1 uncultured Collinsella sp.
CTATTTCTCTTCTCTTTCTGGATGGATACCCTTCACGAGCGTCTCGAAGATGTCGCGGCCCACGAGGGACAGCGCCTGCTCCTCCAAGTTCTGCGGCTCGCCGATGTTCTCGGCAGCCACCTGCTCGGCGATCTTGGCCTTGGCGTCGGCCGGCGTGACGACGCCCGGCCACATCTTGGCGAAGGTGTTCATGTTGAAGGGCATGTTGTACATGTTGCCGTGGAAGTTGGCGACCGGCGAGTTGACGTAGTTGTTGAACTCGGCGAAGCGGTTGACGTAATCCCAGACGTCCCTCATGGAGGTGTGGAAGATGTGCGCGCCGTAGCGGTGGACCTGGATGCCCTCGACGTCCTCGGTGTAGATGTTGCCGGCGATGTGATCGCGGCGGTCGATGACCAGGACCGATTTGCCGGCACGCTTGGCGGCGTTGGCAAAGACGGCGCCCGAAAGGCCGGCACCGACGACGAGGTAATCGTACTGGGACATGGATATGCTCCTTTGTATATCAATCGAACAGTTACTTAAGCTTTGGGACAAACAAACCTGATTATTTCGTCCCATGGATTAGTGTAGCAGATGCTCTTTCAGCAGCTCCAACGCATGGGCGTAGCCCTGGAGGCCTTCGCCGGTGATGGTGGCAAAGCAGGCCAGGCGCGCGTAGCTTACTTGGCGGAAGTCCTCGCGCGTCTCGACGGCACTGATGTGGACCTCGACGGCGGGGATGGCGACGGCCTTGAGGGCGTCCAGGATCGCCACGCTCGTGTGCGTGTAAGCCGCTGGGTTGATGACGATGCCGTCGACCTTGCCGCATGCCTCCTGGATCTTGTCGACGATGCTGCCCTCGTGGTTGGACTGGAAGACCTCGACCTCGTCGAAACCCTGTGCGGCGCCGGCCTCCTTGCAGATCTGGACCAAGCGGTCGTAGTTGTCGCTGCCGTAGATGCCCGGCTCGCGAATGCCGAGCATGTTGAGGTTAGGGCCGTTGATGATGAGAGCTTTCATGGTTGCTTCCTTTTTGGTTGGGCGGGCGGTGCGGCGGTGCAGCGGAGTGTTAAACCACCACAAAGGTGCCTGTCCCCTTTGTGGTGGTTTAGAGGGTGTCGAGGAGGGCTCGGGCGGTGTTGGCCGCGCAGTCGCGCGAGTCGATGATGTGGTCAGCCCAGGCGCGGTAGCGCGGCATGCGCTGCTCGGCCAGCTTGTCGATACCGTCGCGGGCGGTGATGGGGCGACCCTTGTGGGCGAGCTCATCGAGCTTGCGGTTGAGCATCACAATCTGACTGTTCTGGTGCAGCAGTGGGTAGTTCTCGTCTCGCGTGACGACGCCGCCGCCGGTGGAAAGCACCAAGCCGCTGCGCCTGGAGATGTCAGCCAGGGCCGCCGTCTCCTGCTCGCGGAAGGCCGGCTCGCCGCGCTCGACGATAAAGTCGGCGCAAGGCATGCCCAGACGCTTTTCGAGGGCGCGGTCCAGGTCGATGTGCTCGCGGCCGGTGAGCAGGGCGATCTGCTCACCCACGCGGGTTTTGCCCGAGCCCGGCATGCCGATCAGGGCGATGTTCTGCTCGCGGTGTGACAGGCGCTCCGTCACGTCCAGAATGCGCTCGCGCGGGGTAACCTGGCCGGTATAGCGCTCAACGGCTTGCGCCGCCTGAGCCACAAGCATGAGCAAACCGCCGATGCAGGGGATGCCGCGGCGCTCGGCCTCGAGCATGAGTCCCGTACGGGCGGGGTTGTAGACAATGTCGATGACGCCCTCGAGCGCGTCGAGGCCCTCGAGCGTGCAAGGCACGTCGGGGCAGTGGGGAAACATACCGGCAGGCGTGCAGTTGACAAGCAACGCGGCGTCGGACTGCTGTGCGATGTTGTCGTAGTTGACCTCGCTCGTGCGTCCCACGGGCACCACGATTGCGCCCAGGTCGCCCAGCACCATACTTGCCGTGGTGCCGGCGCCGCCGGTAGCTCCGAGCACAAGGACCTTCTTGCCGGCGATCTCCACACCCAGCTCCTCGACCAGGCACTGGAAACCGAAGTAGTCGGTATTGTCGCCGCGCAGACGGCCATCGGGCAGACGCGTGATGGTGTTGACGTTGCCCATGCGTTCGGCGAGCGGGCTCAACTCGTCCAGATAGTCCATGACGGTGCGCTTGTAGGGGATGGTCACGTTGGTGCCCTCCCACTCGTCGCCCGTTATAAAGGCCGCGAGGTCCTCGGGCTCGCGCTCAAAACGCACGTACTCGAGCCCCGCGAGCTCCTTGTAGATGGTCGGGGTGTAGCTGTGGCCCAGCACGCGGCCCAGCACGCCGTAGGGACGGGTTGCGGCGGTATCGGTCATCTAGAGCACCTCCGTGTAGCTGCCAAAGTAGGTGAAGCTCTCGCACACGTCGTCAATCGAGTCGAGTAGGTCGTCGAGGGCCTTGCTGCCAAAGGGGCAGTCCAGGTCAAAGTAGAACATAAACTCAAAGTCGCGACCGGGGATGGGGCGGCTTTCGAGTTTGATGAGGTTGATGTTGAGCGCATAGAAGCGCTCGAGCACGCGATAGAGGGCGCCCGGTTCGTTGGCCGTGGTGATCATGAGCGAGGTACGGTTGGCGCCGGGGTAGACGCGCGGCTCGCGGCTGATGACGACAAAGCGCGTGTAGTTGTTGTCCGAGTCCTGAATGTTGGGCTCCAGCACCTCCAGACCGTAGAGCACCGCGCAACTGCGCGAGGCGATGGCGGCGACGTCGGTGCGCTCGGAGTTGGCGACCATCTCGGCCGACATAGCCGTGTTGGGATACTTGGTTGCGTGCAGATCGTGCGCTTCGATAAAGCCGGCGCATTGCGCGATGGCCTGACCGTGGCTATAGACCTCGCGAACATCCTGCAGCTTGGTGCCGGGCTTGACGAGTAGGTTGTGGTCGATCTTGAGGCGTAGTGAGTGCACAATGTGGAAGTCGAACTGCGCGAGCAGGTCGTAGACCGCGTTGACCGAGCCTGCGGTGGAGTTTTCGATGGGCAGTACGCCAAACTCGCAGAATCCGTCGCGCACAGCGCGCATGACCCCCTCGAAGGTATCGAAGAACGCGATATCGGGCACGTCGAAGAGCTTGCACGCGGCGATTTGGCTGTAGGCGCCCTCAACGCCCTGGCAGGCGACGCTGGCAGTCTGGGGGAAGGGCGTGTCGAGGGGAACGGCCGTGGCGTGGGCCTTCTGCGAGACTGTGATGCCCTTGAGCTCGTTGATATAGCGCTGCTGCTCGGCCTTGCTCATGCTCATGAGGAGGCGGAACAGCGCTATGGTCTGCGCCTCGTAGCGCTCGGGCGCGCGGCCGGCAAGGTTGTTGAGCTTGGAGCGCTCGCGGGCGGGGTCGAAGACGGCCTTGCCCATCTCGATTTTTGACTTGGCGACCTCGGTGGCAATGTCCATGCGTTCGACAAAGCTGTTGAGGAGCGTGGTATCGATGCCATCGATGGCCTGGCGGATGTCAGCAAGGTCCATGGGGACCCCTTTCGTGAATGGTTGCCTGGGGTAGTTAATTTGGGACGGGGCTTTTTTAGCTACCCTTTGACTGTCGACGAATCGATGGGTGCCAGGGCAAATATCAACTGGCATATGGTGGTAGCTAAAAAAGCCCCGTCCCAAATTAACTACCCCTTGGGGTTGGTGGACTAAAGCTGAGCGGCGTCCTCGAGGAGGGCGTCCCAGATGGCCAGCGCTGCGGCTGCTTCGGCTACGGGGACGGCGCGCGGGACGATGCAGGGATCGTGGCGGCCGTGGATCGAGAGCTCGGCATTTTCCATGGCGTCCATGTCCACCGTCTGCTGCTCGCGGCCAATGGAGGGCGTCGGCTTTACGGCCATGCGCCACATGACGGGCGCGCCGGTCGAAATGCCTCCCAGGATGCCGCCGGCGTTGTTGGACTCGACCGTAATCTTGCCGGTTTCGGCATCAACGCGATAC
>CAJJVE010000181.1:0-3928 GCA_905196265.1 uncultured Collinsella sp.
CATCGTCGGCATACGTCGGCGGCAGCCCCACGTTGACGGCAGCAGGCCACACGGTATCGTCGACAAGCACCAGGCCCTCGTAAACGCCATCGGCAGGCACCTGAATGCCCTCGGGCACCTGGATGTTTGCCGTGGGAAAACCCATGTCGGAACCCTGATGACGACCGCCGGTAACAATACCTCGCAGCATGTACGGGCGACCGAGCAGCTCGGCGGCAAGCTCAACATGTCCCTGGCGGAGCTCCTGACGAATACGGGTGGCGCAGATCGTCTGTCCATCGACGCACAGCAGCTCGTGGCCATAGACGTCAACGCCGCGCTCGGCTCCCCATGCCTGCATCTCGGCAACGCCCGAGGCGCCGCCGCGACCCAGCCTAAAGTCGCTGCCCACGCGAATCGAGCGGATATCGACGACGCGCGACAGCAACTCAAGAAAGCCCACGTGGTCGAGTGCCGCCACCGCAGGCGTAAAGGGAACGGCCACGACCGCATCGACCCCGGTGAGAGCCAGGGCATGCAGGCGGTCGTCCGTCGTCATCAGTTTTTGGGCGGGCGCGGGGCTCACCACTACGTCCGGGTCGGGATCGAAGGTGACAACAACCGCCTTGCAACTGTGGTCACGCGCATCGCGAACGACCGCGTCGATCAGTTCGTGATGCCCCCGATGCACGCCATCAAACACACCGATGGCGATCGACGCGGCACCCAGGCACGCGCAATCATCAAATGCATCGGCGGCGACGATGCGGGCCTCATCCGACTCGCCCGCGAAAAAAATACGCGCGAGCTCGTGGGAGGCCAGCATCATCGAACACCGCCGATCGCCTTCGGAAAGACATGCTCCATAACAAAGCGGCCGCCCTCGATACGGGCAAGCGCCTTGAGCCCGCCATCGAGAACCAGCGCAAACGGCGCCTTCGACACATCGAAGCTCGCAAGCGCGCGCTCAATAGGAATACGACGTCCGCACAGCAGATCGTCGGCAAGATCACCCGGCAAGTCGACGCGCGTGGCGCCCAGTGCCGCAACGGGATCCAGGGCAAAGCCGGCAGCGGACTCGGCAGAAAGTTCCTCGACCGCATGGCAGGCACCGATGGAAACAACACCGGAGGCCGTACGGCGCAATGCAGAAATATGCGCCGCGTTGTCGCAGGCACGACCCAGGTCGCGAGCGAGCGCACGGATATAGGTGCCCTTACTCACCGAAAACGCCACGGTCCAAACGCAAACGTCGCCCTCGCCGCTCACGGCAATCAGGTCAGCGGAGTACACCTCGACCGGACGCGGGGGCAACTCAACGGCGTTACCTTCGCGCGCAGCCTTATAGGCGCGCACGCCGTTGACCGAAATGGCCGAAAACGCCGGCGGTACCTGCATCTGCGGGCCCAGCATGGCGCACAGGCGCTCGCGGGCATAGGCCGGATCGCGCAAGTCGGCAGTAATGGGCACCGTGCGAACGGACTCGCCCTCCGCATCATCGGTATTGGTCTCGACGCCAAACGAAATGTCGGCGACGTAGCTTTTGGTATCGAGCGTGAGCATGCCCAGCAGACGCGTTGCCTGGCCCACGCCCACCACCATGACACCCGATGCCATGGGGTCGAGCGTTCCGGCATGACCGACGCGTCGCTCATGGAGGGCGCGTCGGCATTGCGAAACCACGTCGTGGGACGTGCAGCCCACCGGCTTATCGACGGCGAGCAACATATTAAGTTGAGAAGGTGTACGACGAGCCATGTACCATCCAAAAAGTTAGAGCTCGACGGTCACCGAAGCGGGGTCCTCCCCTACCAGCTCGGCCAGCATGGGAAGTGCCGCGGTGAGCGTCTCGGAAATCGTTCCGGCGTTGGTAAAGCCGGCGGCAGCGTGGTGCCCACCTCCGCCAAAGTTGGCCGCAATCTCGGAAACATCAAGATCGCCCTTGGAGCGCAGGTTGCCACGCACCTTGGTATCGCCCTCGATGCCCTTAAGGAACAGGCAGACCTCGACGCCCATCACCGAGCGCACCACATCGACCAGGCCGTCGCACTCATCCGAGGTGACGCCGCATTCCTTGAGGTCACTCTCATACGCGTAGCTATATGCCACGCGCCCGTGCGCGACCGTCTTGATGCGACCCATGACGATGGACTTGAGGTGCAAGAACTCGACACGCATGCTCTGATAGACCTCGAGCGCGACGCGAGCCGGATCGGCACCGTGCGCCACCAGACGCGAGGCGGCATGAAACGCGGCGGCGTCTGCGTTCTGATACTGAAAACGACCGGTATCGGTGACCAGGCCGCACAGCAGGCAGGTCGCAATGCTGTCGCTTGCAGTAATGCCGCAATCGGCCAAAAAGCGGTCGATAATCATGGCGCAAGCAGCGGCATTGACACACCTAAGGCTGACCTCGGCAAACTCCTCGCGCGCTGGGTGATGGTCAAAGCACGCCACATGGGCCGAACGACGCAACACCTCGGCGGAATTATTGAGGCGCTCGACGACCGGCACGTCCACCGAGATGAACAGGTCCGGGTTGCCGGTGCAGGTAGATGCCGGCACCAGCAGATCGGCGCCCTCCATAAAACGGTAGATGCGAGGAACGGGATCGTCATCTGCCAGCAGCAGGGCGATGTCCTTGTCGGGGAACACCTTCATAAGCGAAAGGCCCAGGCCCAACACGGAGCCCAGGGCATCGCCGTCGGGAGAGGTGTGACCCGAGATCGCAATGGAGGACGCACCCTCGATGAGCTCGAGGATGCGTCGTTTAATATCTGCAGACTCGCACGAGGCGAGATCGGCGGAATTAGTCATCTAAAGCTGCCTCCTGGACGGCATCCGCTATGGGGTAGCCGTCCTCGTCCTTTTCGATCGCAAGCGTGGCCGGAACGTTTTCCAGCGCACGCGTGATGCGCTCGGCCTCATCGGTCGAGCGATCGATGCGAAAATCGAGCTCGGGCGTGACGCGCCAATCGAGCGAGCGAGCCAACAGGCTGCGAATACGGCCCTTGGCGCTGGCGAGAGCCTCCATGACCTCATCGTAGCGGCTCATCACACGACACATACACGCGCGCGAACGAACGGTCCACCGCGACCTCGACCGCGGTCAGGGTGACCAGGTCGAGACGCGGATCGGAAACCTCAAAGAGCAGGATATAACCGAGCTTCTCGCGAAGCTGCTCGCCCAAACGGCGGGTTGCCTGCGTTTGCTTCATAGCGCTACCCCCTACTCGGTGCGGGCAACTTGGTCGATGCGGTAACCCTCGATCTGGTCGCCGGGCTTGATGTCCTGGAAGTTCTCCAGGCCAATGCCGCCCTCGGAACCGCTCTTGAGGCTCTTGGCCTCGTCCTTGTAGTGGCGCATCGAGGCGATCTTGCCGTTGAAGACCACAATGCCGTCGCGCACCAGGCGCACGGAATCGGTCGTGGCGATCTCGCCCTCCTCGACGCGGACACCGGCGGCGATACCGACTTTGGGCACCTTGAAGGTGTCCAGGACGGTCGCAGTACCCGTGGAGACCTCGACCTCGGTGGGCTTGAGCATGCCGATGCGGGCAGCGTCGAGCTCCTCGAGGCACTTGTAGATAACGTCGTAGCAACGAATCTCGACGCCCTCGCGCTCGGCGGCGGAGCGGGCCTTGCCGTCGGGACGCACACCAAAGCCGATGATGATGGCGTTGGAGGCGTCGGCCAGGACGACGTCGGTCTCGTTGATGGCACCAACGGCGGAGTGGATCGTGTTGATGCGGACCTCGGACTGATCCATCTTGTCGAGCGAGTCCTGAAGGGCCTCGATGGAACCCTGGACGTCGGCCTTGATGATCAGGTTGAGCTCCTTGACCTCGGCGTCGGCGATGGTCTCGAAGAGGTTCTCGAGCGTGACGTGCTTCACGCGGCTCTGCTCCTCGATACGGGCCTTGAGCGAGCGCTCATCGGCCAAGGCGCG
>CAJJVE010000182.1:0-3909 GCA_905196265.1 uncultured Collinsella sp.
GAGCTCATGGCCGCTATCGAGGCCAAGGGTGCGAAGTTTGCCGCCGTTGAGCTCGAGGTGGGCATCGATACCTTCCGCCTGGTGGAGGAGGACGACCCTACGCAGCATGTGATGCACACCGAGCGCTACCACGTGTCGCAGGAGGTGGTCGACGCCGTGCATAAGGCTAAGGCCGAGGGGCATCGCGTGATCGCCGTCGGTACCACGGCGGTGCGCTCGCTCGAGAGCGCGTTTGACGCGGACGCGCCGGTGTCCGATCCGGCTGTGACGGCGCGCTATTTTGAGGGCCGTGAGGACGGCGCCGACACGCTCGGCCGCGGTGACATCGTGGTGCGCGAGAACGCGACGACGCAGCTCTACCTCATGCCTGGCTCGACCTATCACGTGGTCGACGCGCTGATCACGAACTTCCACGTGCCGCGCTCCACGCTCATGATGCTCGTAAGCGCGCTTGCCTCCCGCGACCAGATCATGGATGCCTACGCCGCCGCCATCGAGGAGCGCTACCGCTTCTTCAGCTTTGGCGACGCAATGCTCATTCAGTAGGTTACGGCGTTTTCCAAACGCCGTAACCGGCCGACGCTGCAAACGCCCCTAAGCGGCAATCTGACGTTCAATCGTCGGGCATGACCAGAAGGTCAATGCCCTCCTCTTTCACGTCACCTTGCTCGCTTAGGGGCGTTTTCGCTGTCCGCGCCAAAACATCGGCGTTGCCGTGGTTGTTGCTGTAGTCATTGGGGACGTTCTTAAATGACTAGTCAAAGGGGACACTCTTGCGGCGCTTGGCACTTGACTAGTCGTTGGGGACGTTCTTGTTCGACTAGTCGTTTAAGAACGTCCCCAACGACTACCTTGCGGCAATCTAATAAGTTGCGGTGAGATAGTTCTTGAATTGGCCTTTTTGAGGGCTAGATAGGAACTATTTCACCGCAACTGCGTTGGGGCGTTTTTGGCAACTGGTTTACTTGCTCGCGAACAGCCAGATTAGGATGATCACCAGAATTGCTGCGATGATGCAGACGATGGCTCCGGTGAATTTGACGCGTGAGTCGCGGGTTCGCTTGCGCACGTCGTCTTCGGCGGCCTCGAGTTGGGCAACTTCGCGCTTGGTCTCGGTATGCTCGGCCTTGTCGCGTGCCAAGGACCCGGCGAGCGATTCGGTGATCTCGGGATGGTCGTGCACCTCGGTCGCCTGCTCGATAATCGACTGCGCATGCGCGGCATCTGCCCGGGCGTTTGCGATGGCCTGCTCTTGCTCGCGGCGTGCCTTGTCCTGCGTGGCGATCTTTTCGCGCAGCTCGCGCTGGCGCGTCGCGGCGGCAGTTTTTGCGGACTGCAGCTCGTCGCGCGCGGCATCTGCCTCAGCCGTTACGGCCTGGTGCGCGCGTTTAGCGTCGGCGATGGGGGCCTGTGCCTGCTCGACGGCCTGCTCGGCGGCGGCAAGTGAATGCTCAAGATCGGCGGTCACGCGCGGAATGTCTTCCTCGGCCTTGCGGAGGGCGTCGGCAGCGTCGGAGATTTGCATAGACAACTCGCTGGTGCGCACGGTGTAATTGGCGGGATTTGCCGAAGGGTTGCGCTGCAGCTCGGCATACTCGCGACGCAAAGTCTCGAGCTGTGCGCGCGTAGAATCGGCAGTTTGTCGTGCGGCGGCGACACCGGCATCGCGCTCAGCCTTCACTTTGTCGCGGATGCGCTTGGAATCCTCAAGGCGACGAACGAGGCGGTTGCCGGTCTCGCGCGAGCTCGCCTCGCGGGCTTCCACGGCGTCGAGTGCAGCCTTCAGGCGGAGCTCGGTCGCATCGTCCTCTGCCTTCATTTGCTCGAGCTGGCCCTTGAGCCCCGTCGCTTTGGCGGCATGGGCATCACGGTTGCTTTCAGCTGCCGCAGCGGTCTTTTGTGCCGCGGCGATCGCCTGGCGTTGATCGGCGATGATCTGACCGTAGCGGCCTGCGATGTCCTGGCGCGTCTCGAGTTCCTCTGCCTGGTCGGCGATGCGCTGCTCAAGCTCGGCTAAATGGGCGCGGGCATCGGCGAGTGCTTTCTTGGCGGCGTTCATCTCGCGCATGGCCGACGCGCCCTGGGCGATAAAAGTGCCCACGGCGTTAGCGGTGTTTGAGACGGCGCTCCCCAGGTCGCGGTTCGTGGCGGGGGTGTGCGAGGTGGTCGGGTGTACGGCCTCGGCGGCATTCGTATCGGCAGTCTGCGGCGCGGCGATATTGCCGGTGCCGCCCTCGATCACGGAAAAGCCCGCTGCGTGCGGATCGACCGCGTCGGCGCCGATCGTGGGGTGCTCGAGTTGCAGGAACGAGGGCATGGTGCTGCCCTGGTCGGCAACCGGGGTCTCGCCGGGCACAAACGTCGAGGCGGCCTCGGCGGCTTCCTCTTCCTCGGCGTCGACATCGGCATCGGCGACGGCGTCCTTCATCGCTTTGACGGCATCCATCATAGAGTCCATAACGGCGTCGAGCTCTTCTTCCGAAGACACCTCGATGGGGCCCGCTACTTGCGGGGTGGCGTCCTTTTCGGGGGCGTCGTCCTGAGCGGCCGAATCGCCGTTTTGCTCGTCGGCATCTTCGGTCGCAGGGGTTTCCGCCGCAGCGCCGTTATCCAGAGTGGCGTCGTCGACGTCGGTATCATTGCAGGTCGCGGCGTCAGTATCTGCGGCGACGTCTGCGGAATCATCAATATGCTGTTGAGTCTGGGGGTCCAGCTCGTCTGTCATAGGCATGTGCTCCTCATCGTTGTTTGTCACCCTATGATAAAGTCTCGCGCCGACATCCCGCGCGCCGCAGCAAAGTTTCAAAACGTGTTCGATGGCTCGCGTCGATAGCAAAAACTCGGCCACTTTATCCAGTTTGTACTTGACAATCCCTTCGCCGAAAGACGTTGCGCCGTTCGCCTACCGAAGCTTTTTCTATTCACTTGAACCCGCTAAAGTTGCATGTCAGCTTTTGGCGCGTTCATTTGGATACGCGCAGTCGGCGGGTGCGCCCGTCGTGATTTGAAAGGACTTCGTATGGGACTTTTCACTGGTAAGACCGTGATCGTCACCGGCGGCGGCAAGGCCACGCTTAAGGACGGCTCTGCTGGCTCCATCGGCTACGGCATCGATATCGCTTTTGCCAAGGAGGGCGCGAATCTCGTTATCACCGGTCGCAACGTCGCCAAGCTCGAGGCTGCCAAGGAGTCTCTTGAGGCCGAGTACGGCGTCAAGGTTCTGCCTGTTCAGGCCGATGTCTCGGCTGGTCAGGACAACGAGGCCGTCGTGCAGAACGTTATCGACAGGGCGATTGAGGAGTTCGGTCGCATCGACGCCGTCGTCAACAACGCTCAGGCCAGCGCCTCGGGTGTGACCATCGCCGACCACACTATGGACCAGTTTAACCTGGCCATTTACTCTGGCCTGTATGCCACCTACCTGTACATGCAGAAGGCCTATCCGCACCTGAAGGAGACCAAGGGTTCCGTGGTCAACTTTGCCTCGGGCGCCGGCCTGTTTGGCAACTACGGCCAGTGCAGCTACGCCGCCGCCAAGGAAGGCATCCGCGGCTTGACCCGCGTTGCCGCCAACGAGTGGGGCAAGGACGGTATCAACGTCAACATCGTGTGCCCGCTTGCCTGGACTGCTGCGCTCGAGAACTTCCAGGATGCCTATCCCGAGGCGTTTAAGGCCAACGTCCACATGCCACCGGCGGGCCATTACGGCGATGTCGAGAAGGAGATCGGCCGCGTGGTCGTTCAGCTTTGCGGCCCCGATTTTAAGTATATGAACGGCGAGACCGTCACCCTCGAGGGTGGCATGGGCCAGCGGCCTTAGGGGTTACGGCGTTTTACCAAACGCCGTAACGGGCCGACGCTGCGCGGGCCGCATTTGGACAATCTGACGTTCAACTTCAAGGGCGCGAC
>CAJJVE010000183.1:0-3890 GCA_905196265.1 uncultured Collinsella sp.
TTGTTTTGAGAAGTTCGCGGAGCCCACTTCTCAAAACAAGGCAGGCACCCCGGCCCTCGTCCGTGAACTCTTCCGCTGGGCGAGCTATAGACGCCGCGCACCGATGCGGTAAAGCGGTGGCTTGAAATTGGTGCTATATTCGGCTTGAGTTGTTTAATGCTAGTACGGGAGGCTGATATGGGGCTGTTCAAGAAGAAAAACCCGCAGGATGCCTTTGATCCCGATGTGTTTACCATCACGGATACGATTTTGGACCCGCCGCGGTTTACGTTTTTGCCGGCTATCTACCAGGATGCCACGCATCGCAAGTGGGCCGTACATCAGCGCGGCGGCGAGCCGAAGATTTTTGACTATGCGGACGTGTTGCAGTGCGAAGTGGCCGAGGCGGGCGATCCGGAGGCCGAAGAAGCGGTCTCTAAACAGGAATTTGCCCAGCGTATCCTGGCAAATCCTGCCAAGGCGGCGAAAATAAACGCTGCCAAGCGTAATATGTGTCTTGGTATGGGCGTTGTTGTGGCGGTTCAGACGGGAAAAGACGAGGTTTCCAAATTAGAGATTCCCGTTATGACCGACGAAGTCAAACGCGATTCAAGTCTATATAAGTCGTATCGGAATGTCGCCGAGAAGATCAAGGCCGAATTTGATGCCATGGGAGGGCTGGCCTAATTTTGGCGGCATACGTTTCTGAATGAGGAGTCTGTGCAATGGCAGGCGAATCTTATGCAATTCCCCCCAAAGATCGTGCTGTTGAGGGAATTCTTTGGTATATCCAGCACCATCAGCTTGCCGGCGGCGATCGCCTGCCGGCCGAGCGCGTGCTGTGCGAAGAGATTGGCGTTTCGCGTACGGCGTTGCGTGCCGGTATCACGCGGCTCATCTCGTGTGGAACGCTCGAGAGCCGTCGCGGATCGGGTACGTATGTGTGTCCTCCCAAGCCGTTGAACATCTTCCAGGAAACGTATAACTTTTCCGATGCTGTACGGACTGCCGGCCTGCACCCCTCTTCTCGTCTGGTTTCCACCGGGACCATCGAGGCGGATGAGGCGCTTGCCGACAAGCTTGGGGTGGCTGTAGGCGCTCCCTTGCTCCGCATGCAGCGCGTTCGACTTATTGAGGGCGAGCCGGCGTCAATCGAGACCGCTCACGTTAACCTGTCCCTGTGCCCATCGCTTCCCGAACACGATTTTGAGTGTGAGAGCCTTTACGATGTCTTGCTCAAAGAAAGTGGCGTGCGTGTTGAGCATGGACGTGAGCATATCTCCATCTCGCGTTTGGACGTCGAAGAGGCCGAGCTGCTCCAGCAAGAAGAGGGAACGCCGGTGTTCTATGAGAGCTCGATCGAATTTGATAAGGACATGCGTTTTGTGGAGCATTGCAAATCGGTGATTTTGCCCACAAAGTTCCGCTTTGCCGATAACGGCGAAGAGAACGGCATGAGGAGCGTGGCAGGTGAACAATGGCTGAAACAGTAGATGCCACCCCGGTTTATATGCGCATTCGACGCCGCATCGAGGAACGTATCGAGCGCGGTATATATCCCACGGGTTCCATGATTCCGTCCGAAAAAGACCTCGCCGAGGAATTTGGTACGACACGCTTGACCATCCGAAGCGCTGTCGATGAGCTGGTTCGGCGCGGGCAGATTCGCCGTGTTCGGGGAAAAGGTGCCTTTGTGGCGCAGAAAGTACCTGCTTTTTTTGAACGCACGGTCGGTTTCCGTGAATCGGTCCGTGCTTCGGGCGGCGAGCCGTCCGTCCGTATTCTCGCGCGTTCCAAGCGTTATGCGGGGCCATATTACGCCGACCTGTTTGGCATCGCCGAGGACGACCTGCTCTATTCCGTTCGACGCCTGAACTGCATAAACGGTAGCCCCGTATCGATTGAGACGGCGCTGATTCCCTGCCTGCTGTTCCCAACCATCGAAGATATTGACGTGTCGGTCTTCAGTTTGTACGAGACCTATGAGATGCTGGGCCGAAAGCCAGCCATGGCACAGGAAAAGCTCGATATCGAAGCGCTGGGCGCACGAGATGCCGGCCTCCTTGGACTGGAACAGGGCGATCTTGTTTTGCTTTTGGAATGCGTGAGCTATGACGCGAGCGGTCAGGCTATCGAGTATGTAAAGTCCTTCAATCGTGGCGATACGGGCGGCTACACCTATACGTACTAGCTGGTATTTTGTGAATAACGGCTGGGAAACTAACCAGTTTTGATCGTTGGGTCAGCTGTATATACAACCTTACAGGGCTCAAAATCGACCGTTCGCCGATGGGGATAAATTAATCGACAAAGAGGCATCAAAAAGCCGTAACCTGTAACTGTGATTGGTATCAAATACTAATGATTTGTTACGAGGTGAGACGATGAAGATGCTCGATTACGTTCAGCTTGCCCATGTGCGTATGGGGGAGAACCTCGAGCGTTCGTCTGAGCTGGTAGCGCAGCTCGTTGATATTTTCCAGTCCGGTTCTTTTGACGCGCTGCGCATCGTTGCTTCGGGTTCGTCGCGCCATGCCGCCGATTGCGCCCGCGATTACCTGCAAGATGCCCTGCAAATGCAGGTGTCCGTTGTGACGCCCGAGGCCTTCGTCGATTTTGAACACACCTATCCGCAGCATGCGCTCAACATCGCCGTCTCGCAGAGTGGCTATTCGACCAATACGATTGCGGCGCTCGATTACATGCGCGCACACGATATGGCTGCAGTTGCGCTCACGGCAAACGTCGAGGCGCCCATCAAGGAGCACACTGACATCGTTCATGACTACGGTGTGGGCGTCGAGTCGGTGGACTTTGTGACTCTGGGCGTCGAGGTGCTCGTTGAGTACCTGGTGCTCTTTGGTATTTACGGCGGTCAGGCGCGCGGAACGATTGACGCCAAGGGCGTTGCCCAGCGTCTTGACGACCTGCGCGAGGCCATCCAGGCCAATGCCGTGATGTGCAAGACCGCCGAGGAATATGTCCAAGACCACATGCTCGAACTTTCTGAGCACATGCCCGCCATGGTCGTCGGCAACGGTCCCAACTACGGCGTTGCCGAGGAGGCGGCGCTCAAGCTGAGCGAGACCATCAAGATTCCTGCCATGCATCACGAGGGCGAGGAGTTCATTCACGGTCCCGAGATGCAGATCGTTCCGGGCTATCTGGTGTTTATCGTCGACGATCCGCAGGGGTCGGAGCGTCTTGCGAATATCGCCGATGCGCTATCGAACGTTACGACAAAAACGGTGCTGCTCACGGCCCATCCCAGGGGTAAGGCTCACGAGGTTGCGGTGCCTCAGGTGGCTCCGCTGCTCAGCGCAATTCCCAATTTGGTGTTCTTCCAGACGATTGCGGCAATGATCGCCGAGCGTCTGAAGTCATGGGACGTGCACCCGTATCTTGATGCCGTCTCCAAGCAAATGGAGGTCAAGGCAGAGGGCTACGAAGAATCAGTCAATGCGCTTAAGGCCAAAGCGGCCGAGTGTTACGGAATGTAAGCGGGTTTGATGCCCGTTGGCATGGGGGATGTGAAGACAACCCCAGAAAGGAGAGACAAATGAAGGAAACCGAGAAGATCGAGATCATGCATTTCGACCAGGAGGGCTATCTCGAGGACGGCAAGGCGCTCTACGAGACCGGCAAGAAGATGACCGCGCTCGCCGACAAGGTCGCCGACGAGGGCTACGACGCCGTGTTCCTGATGGGCGTCGGCGGCACCTGGGACGAGCTCATGCAGCTCGAGTACCTCATGAACAAGTTCGGCGACCGCGACCTCGAGGTCTACCTGATCCACGCCGCCGAGTGGAACGCCATGGGCCACAAGCGCATGACCGAGAAGTCCGTCGTGCTCACCGCCTCCGAGTCCGGCACCACCCCCGAGGTCCTCGAGGCCGTCAAGAAGATGAAGG
>CAJJVE010000184.1:0-3880 GCA_905196265.1 uncultured Collinsella sp.
AACCCTGGACCTTGGGATTAAGAGTCCCCTGCTCTACCAACTGAGCTAACGACCCAAAACTAAAGTCCGTTGTGGCGGACTTTAGAGGAGATATCGTGTGGTGGGCCGTCAGGGGTTCGAACCCTGGACCTTGGGATTAAGAGTCCCCTGCTCTACCAACTGAGCTAACGACCCGATATCAACACGAAGCAAGAACTGGGGTGGGTAAAGGGACTCGAACCCTCGACCTACGGGACCACAACCCGTCGCTCTAGCCAACTGAGCTACACCCACCGTGTCCTGTGCGCTTCGCGCTCGACTATTATTGCAAGGAACGCCACGCGATGCAAGCCCCAATTTTCAAGAATTTTGAAAAGAGATTATCGAGACCATTTCGAGCAAATCCCACCGGTTTCATAGGAGTAAACTTGCCCCACTGCAAATCCTCGAAAGGACCGTCATGAAAGAACTCTCCGACCGCACGGCAAGATTTACCGATTCGGTCATCCGCCGCATGACACGTATCTCCAATAAGTATGGCGCTGTCAATCTCTCGCAGGGCTTCCCCGACTTCGATCCCCCGGCACAGCTGCTCAACAGCCTCAACGCCATCGCCAGCGACCCCAAGCCACTTTACCACCAGTACTCCATCACCTGGGGCTCCCAGGCCATGCGTGAGGCGCTTGCCGCCAAGCAGGAGCATTTTATGGGCATGTCGGTAAACCCCAACGAGAATATCGTAGTCACCTGCGGCTCCACCGAGGCCATGATGGCCGCCATGATGACGGTCACGAACCCCGGCGACAAGGTCGTAATCTTCTCGCCGTTCTACGAGAACTACGGCGCCGACACGATTCTTTCGGGTGCCGAGCCCATCTACGTGCCGCTCAACCCGCCCACATTCGACTTTGACCGCGAGGCGCTCGATGCTGCCTTCCGCGACAACGACCCCAAGGCCATCGTCCTGTGCAACCCTTCCAACCCTTGCGGCAAGGTCTTCACGCGCGAGGAGCTCACCTTTATCGCCGACCTCTGCAAAAAGTACGACGCCTACTGCATCACCGACGAGGTATACGAGCACATCGTCTACGCGCCCCACGAGCACGTCTATATGGCCACGCTGCCCGGCATGTTCGAGCGAACCATCAGCTGCAGCTCGCTGTCTAAGACGTACTCCATCACCGGTTGGCGCTTGGGCTACACCATCGCTCCGGCCCAGATCACCGAGCGTATCAAGAAGGTCCACGACTTTCTCACCGTGGGTGCCGCCGCTCCCCTGCAGGAAGCCGTTGTCACCGCCCTCAACTTCGACGACAGCTATTACGATGAGGTCCTCGACCTCTACACCGCCAAACGCGACCTGTTCTGCCAGGGGCTCGATAGCATCGGTCTTGAGCATAACGTGCCGCAGGGCGCCTACTACGTCATGATGGACATCTCTGAGTTTGGATATGACAGCGACCTCGAATTCTGCGAGGACCTCGCGTCTAAGGTGGGCGTGGGCGCCGTGCCCGGCTCGAGCTTCTTCCGCGAGCCCGTCAACCATCTGATTCGTTTCCACTTTGCCAAGCGGGACGAGACGCTTAACGCGGCACTGGAGAACCTCAAGTCCCTGCGTGATAAAATCAAACCGCGCGGATAAGGACGGCCCGGCAACTAAAGTAACTAAAGAAGCCTCGCGCCGCCCGCCGCGCTGCGAGGCTTCTTTTTATAGCGCTTTCTTAAATGGTTTAGAGCTCTATACTTTAGTCATGGAGCAACTCGTCCCAGAGAGAGGAATACTATGGCAGAACAGCAGCTTATCGGAGCGCTCGAGGCCGGCGGCACCAAGATGGTCTGCGCCACGGGCTATGCAGACGGTACGGTCCTGGAGCGTGAGCAGATCGCGACCACGACCCCGCAGGAGACCGTTGAGGCCGTCAATGCATGGTTTGCCGACAAGGGCATCGCCGCGCTGGGCATCGGCGCCTTTGGACCCACCGCAGTCAACCCTGCCTCGCCCCAATACGGCAAGATCCTGGAGACGCCCAAAACGGCATGGCGCTACTTCGACCTGCTGGGCACCATCCAAAACGAGCTCAATATTCCCTGCGGCTACGACACCGACGTCAACGTTGCCTGCTTGGGCGAGGTCACCTTTGGTTGCGCCCAGGGCCTCACGGACGTGGTCTACCTGACCATCGGCACCGGTGTGGGCGCCGGCGTGCTCTCGGGCGGTAAGCTCGTACACGGCATGATGCATCCCGAGGCCGGCCACATCCTGGTCACGCGCGACCCGCGCGACACCATCGGCGAGCATAGCGCCTGCCCCTTCCACGACAACTGCCTCGAGGGCCTCATCGCAGGTCCCGGCGTTAAAAAGCGCTGGGATGGCAAGAGCGCCGGAGACATGGCCGATGACCCGGAGGCCATGGACCTGCTCGCGGGCTACCTGGCACAGGCGCTCATGACCTACACGCTGTGCTACGCGCCGCAAAAGATCATCATCGGCGGCGGTGTGGCCGACCACACCCCCATCGTGCCGCTCGCGCGCAAGAAGTGTGCCGAGATGCTCAACGGCTATATCGTCACGCCCGAGGTCAACGACATCGATAACTACATCGTCAACAACAGCCTCGAGGGCAAGCAGGGCATTATGGGCTGCCTGGCCCTGGGCGCACAGGCGCTTCAGTAGCAGACGCACCCACAGGGCGTGGCGCGCCCGGCAAATCCGACCTACGGAACGACGCCACCACGCCTCATATAAGCCCTCTAATAAAAAAGGCCGCCTAGGACCAAACATACGTCCTAGGCGGCCTTTTTGGCACATATGAGCGATCGTAGTAGATATCGGAGCACAACGCCCGTTGCCGCTCCACAGCAGTCGATCATCACATCAGTGATCATGCCGGCGCGTCCCGGCACAAAGAGCTGAATCGTCTCGTCGATCGAGGGAATCAGCAGCAGGAACACCGCCGTGGGCAGCAGCACGTCAAAGGTGCGCCGGCCCTCAAAATCAAAGGCGTGCGTTGCCAGGATGCCGAGCACCATATACTCGGTAAAATGCGCGCACTTGCGAACAACGAAGTTGGTCACCCATTCATATGGAAGTCCCACGCCGTGCAGGAAACCGCGGACAGCTTCCATGACCGTTAGGCTCAGCGAGCCCGACCCCGAGCCGGGAACCAACGAATTGCCCCAGATCAAGAGCGCCATCAGGCAGGTCACGACCGCCCATTTTCGATTGATCTTAACCATGCAGAAGTTATGCCTCCGCGCGGAGCGGCGCGAAGCTAGCGGTACCGCCCTCGATAACGCTCAGGTAGGCACGGCCCGTACGCTTGGCGGTAGAGGACTGCAGGCGCTCGATCTCTTCCTCGAGGATCTGATTGACGCGCTCGTGACGACGGTTTTCCATAATGCCGGCGGCAATAGCCTCGGCCCGCTCGATGCTCTCGCGCGAGATACGGGCAGTATCCTCGGGGAACACAGCGCTGTGACGGCCGACATAGGCGGGGGCAGTAGGCTGAGGGGCAGCGACGGGAGCGGGGGCTGCAACAGGAGCAGGCTCGTCAATCTCATCCAGAATCGCGGTGGCGGCGGCCCACATGTCCTCGTGGCCCGAGTAATCGGCCATGGGGACGTCTTCCTCGGGAGTCGCATCGACAGGCTCGTCGACTGCGACGGACTGGGACGCGGAGGCCGGGGCATCGACCGGGGCAGCGACCACATACGGCATGTCGTTCGAGATGACCGGCTCGTCAAGGTCATCGAAATCGATAGCCGCGACAGAGGCGTCGCTGATGATCGGCATGTTGGCAAGGTTCGCGTTGTACGGCACCGACTCCGCCGCCTGCTGCTGTGCAGGAGCGCCCCACAGCGAGCTTTCGGCAGCACGGCGAGCGGCAATAGTCTCCTCGTC
>CAJJVE010000185.1:0-3821 GCA_905196265.1 uncultured Collinsella sp.
TGGTAGAGCAGGGGACTCTTAATCCCAAGGTCCAGGGTTCGACCCCCTGACGGCCCACCCAAAGCATGTTAAGACGGCCAGCGAAAGTTGGCCGTCTTTTTTTGTTGACCTCGCATGGGGTCGAACCCGAAAGGGCGCAGAGCTGAGGAAATGCGTAAGCATTTACCAGCGCAGCGCGCAAGGCGCGAAGCGCCGCAGCGGCCGCCCGCGCAGCAGGCTGGCCCCCTGACGGCCCACCCAAAGCATGTTAAAGCGACTGGCTTAGGCTGGTCGCTTTTTTGTTGACCTCGCATGGGGTCGGACCCGAAAGGGCACAGCCGCTTTCACAGATCGAGCCTACCCTGGGGATCGGTAAAACCGTCAGTACCCTCCTTGAGTTTCTTCTCGTCTGCCTTCACGCGACGCTCGAGCTTTTTTGTATCCTCGGCAGGCGGTAGGTTCTCGGGGACAATTCCGCGGTCGATGAGGCTGCCACGCACGCTTGTGTTGTTCTCGACGTGCTCTTGCTTGATCTGGTCCAGGCCGTACAGGTCGTGTTCCTCGGCGTTGAAGGCCGTCATCGAGTTCGTAAGGTCCTTTGCTTTGATGAGGACATCGGCTAATCTGTCCGTCAATGCCGCGCTCTTGGGTACGCCGAGCTGCTGCTTCATTTCCGCCGTGCTTCTGCCGCCGAATAACGCCTCATCGCCCTTCGACTTGATGATCGCGAATCCTTTGGAGTCCACGCCGCGTTTGAACGCAATACCCGAGAGCTGTTTCTCTGAATCGGATAGCGAGTGGCGCGCCTGCAAGCGCTGAATCTCTGCGAAGCGCTGCTCTATGAGCTCTTGGCGGCGCGTCTGCACGGCAAAGTATGCCTGGGCGAGCGCGATCTCTGGCTTGTTTGAATCTCCGTTCTGGGCGATTAAATAGCATGCATAGCGCGTAAGTTTGTAGTCTTTAACCGCGCGAGCGGCGACACCGGCAGTTACCATTTTCGTGGTGTCACGAAAATGGGAATCAGCTGGAGTTTTGTTTGTTTCGCACGAGACTTTTGCCCTCTTAACAACTTCGGCGAAGTTCTCCCATCGAGTGTACCCCATGGGTTCCATTAAATCGCGTGCGAGCCAATACTCAACGCCGTCTTCTACATGGGCGTAGCTATCAAGTTCGACACGCCATTTCTCGATATCCCTGCTGTCCATATCTCCTCCTCGCTGGTCTATTTTCTATGCGGGCTTTGCCCGCTCTGTATTCAGAATAAGGATACGCTGTCGTGCGGACACGAATGGGCCCCGTGCCACTTCGAGCTCACGGGGCCCATGGATATCGATTGGTTGTGTTCTGCTTTAGGTAGGTGTCCGGTTTAATCCGCTCGATAGTGCGAACCCAGGCTTTCAGTTCGCTTGCGCATGGCTTTGACCATTTCCTGTGCTAGTCGAATCTGCGATTGCAGGCGGGCGAGGGCTGCGACTTCGCTGTCTTGGGCTTTCTGTGTGCTCAAGGTCGTTGCCTCCGTCTTTAAGCCCTCAAGCTCGTGTAGTGCCTCGGATAGGCCCGTCTCGGTGCGGTTGATCATGCAATAGGTGCTCATCGTGTGCCTAAGGCTGTGTGTCAGGCGTTCGGCATCTGTTGTGGCAATGCCGTACTGGGGGAGGGCGATATCCGCCTTCAGTGCTGCCTCAGACTCTTTCTGTACTGCAAGGGCTGCCGATGCGCCCGCGATGCGTCCGAACACGATGCCGTTGGCGCTTGACAAGCCACCAATGCGGTCGGCGCCGTGCATGCCGCCTGTCGCCTCGCCGCAAGCGTAGAGGCCCTCAACGCCCGTGTGCGCGGTCTTATCGATCTTGATGCCGCCATTAGCGGCGTGGGCATACATCGCAACGCGCATCTCGTCAGTCGGAGCGATGCCGTGCTCGTCTTGCAGCCACGTAGCAAAGGTCTGCACAAACTCTGGGACATCCTTGCGGGGGAAGTCGTAGTGGAGTGCCAGGCCTTCGACACCTGCCTGATCGATGACGAGATCGATAGCGCGGGAGGCCAAGCGTGACGTGAAGGGGCCATATCCAGAGCGCTGCTCGAGCAGGTCGTCCAGCTTGTCGTCGGCAATATCTACCGGCTGGTCTACATGTACGTAGCGCCAGGTTTTCTCGTTGAAGACCAGGTTGCGCTTGGGCTCGATGAAGCCGGGCATCATCTGCATGAACTCTATATTAGCAAGCGATGCGCCGTGCGCCAGTGCGATGGCCTGCGAGGAGCTGAGCACATCAGCCGATGTAAGGCTGCGCTCGAACAGGCCGCCTGTGCCACCGGCTGCGATGATCGTGGCCTTGGCAGCAAAGGGCACGATTCGATTTTCGGTAAGGTCGTAGAGAACGGTCCCGGTTATTCTGCCGTTCGTGTCCTCAACAAGGTCAATAAGCTCATGGCGGGGGAGCAGGCGAATGCCGAGCGACTCGATCCGGGTCGTCAGAGCGTCCTCAAGGGGCTTGCGGGTGAGGCCGCGCCACATGCGCGTCTTGTGGTCAAAGCAGGGGATAAACTGCTTTTGCTGAGCGCTATCAGCGCTTTGCGGACGCTGGAGCTCAACGCCCAGATCCTGCTCGAGCCATGTAATTGCCTGAGGAATGCCGTGGACGAACGTCTGGACGAGTTCGGGGTCGGCAACGCCGCAGCCGACGGTCTGGATGGTGTCGATGAGGTCCTGCTCGTCGTCTTCGTTAACGGGTCCGATAAGCCCCAGGCCCCAGGTTCCGGGGAAGAAGCTCGATCCACTCATAGTCTTGCCGGCGCTTGCCACGGTGACGGTTGCGCCCGTGCGTGCCGCTTCGATGGCGGCGCAAAGGCCCGCAATGCCAGATCCAATTACCAGTACATCAGTCGATTCCATCGGATTCCTTTCTCGTCCGGCGCATTGTCGCACGGGTGATCGGCAATGGGGCCGCAAAGACCCGGCAAATCGGTAAAGGGTAAATATGGCAGGTGGGCGTCATGGACGCTCTGACGCTCCATCTCATCACATCTTGTATTTCGCTCCAACTGATATATCGGCATTAGCTACCCTGCGCCAGCGCAAACAAAAAGAGCCGCTACCCGGGTGGGTAGCGGCTCCAAAGCTCAACTATATGAGCATCGCGCGGGCGCGATTAGGCCTTGAGGGCCTCCTCGACGGCGACAGCGCAGGCGACGGTGGCACCGACCATGGGGTTGTTGCCCATGCCGATGAGACCCATCATGTCGACGTGCGCAGGCACGGAGGAAGAACCGGCGAACTGGGCGTCGGAGTGCATACGGCCCATGGTGTCGGTCATGCCGTAAGAGGCAGGGCCGGCGCCCATGTTGTCCGGGTGCAGGGTACGGCCAGTGCCGCCACCAGAAGCGACGGAGAAGTACTTCTTGCCAGCCTCGAGGCGCTCCTTCTTGTAGGTGCCAGCGACGGGGTGCTGGAAGCGCGTGGGGTTGGTGGAGTTACCGGTGATCGAGATGTCGACGTTCTCGTGCCACATGATGGCAACGCCCTCGCGGACGTCGTCGGCGCCGTAGCAGTTGACGGCGGCGCGGGGACCATCGGAGTAGGGGATGGTCTCGACGACCTTGAGCTCGCCCGTGAAGTAGTCGAACTGGGTCTTCACGTAGGTGAAGCCGTTGATGCGGGCGATGATCTGAGCGGCGTCCTTGCCCAGACCGTTGAGGATGACGCGCAGCGGCTTCTTGCGAGCCTTGTTGGCGTTCAGAGCCAGGCCGATAGCACCCTCAGCGGCAGCGAAGGACTCGTGACCGGCCAGGAAGGCGAAGCACTCGGTGTCGTCGGAGAGCAGCATAGCGCCCAGGTTGCCGTG
>CAJJVE010000186.1:0-3803 GCA_905196265.1 uncultured Collinsella sp.
GTGGTGAGATTGCAAGCTCACATTGTGGTATTACATAGGTGCCGATTCCTGTGGACGCGATCTTTCTGTTTGGATGCCCTGTGAATAAAACTCGTTTAGCCTCCTTTGCCGATAGCCTTCCCGTCAAGGTCATGTTGCTGTTTTTGGTTCTTCAGGCCGCATTTGTCCTGAGCAATACCGCGGCGAATTGCCTGCCGAGGCCCGTTATCGAGTCGCATGCGCAGGGCTCGGAGTCCTCGGCCCTGTTGTCTGACATGTATATCTACGACCACCGTGTTGCAGCTGGCCCTGTTTGCTTTGATAACAATCGATTTATCATTGAAGTCGCACAGCAAAAGGACCAAGGTTCTCCGTTTAAGACGATGACTGTTGCCGAGATTGATGACGTTACGAAAGCCGACGGGATTACGCATCAGCAGTACTACCGGTATTGGCATGGATGGCAGCTACTTACGAATCTCTGCCTGTTTATTGGTGGTATCGACGTTGTCGTGGCGCCTGCGGCCGTTCTGGCGATTGCCGGCTCCGCTTGTGCTTACGTTGCCTTGCGGAAGCGGTTTTCAAAGCCATTGACGTTGGGTTTCCTCGCTATCCTGTTGTTCTCGACCAATCTGGTTTTCAATTTTATCGGTGATCTGCTGCTGTGCATCTCGTTCTTTGTGGCGCTCATCATGATGTCTTGCATGAGCCTTCGTTTGGACTCGGCTCCGAACACACGGGCTTTTACAAGCCGCCTTGTCCTTTGGTCGACAGCGACGGGCGCCGTGTTTTCGTTTCTTGACTTTTTAACGATTCCTGCCGCTGTTGTTGCCCTGCATTGCTTTTTCGCCTTCATTGCGCTCCCCGAGGGTGAGCGCCCCAAGTGCTGCGTCGTCACGATGCTGCAGGCACTCTTTGGGTTTGGACTTTCGTTTGTGTTTACCTGGGCGATGAAATGGGTCATCGCGGCGTTTGTGCTGGGCTGGAACGAGGTCTTTTCGAACGTTCTGGGCGAGATGGGCCTTTGGTCTGCGCATGGGGCTTCGTCGCTGTTGCCCCAAGCTGACTGGCCTCAGATTTTGAAGGTGTTTTATTGCATGAGCCCGCAGCTGTTCGCCATTTGCTCAACTGCCGGTTATGCGATGATTTCGAACGTCGTTTGTCTTGTTTCGTTTGCTGCCGTATTGGCGATTTGGATTGCCGTGCTCGTTTGCTCGATACGGGGCGGCGTGCAGGAGGGTCGTCGTCGCAAGGTGTTGATCCAGTCGCTGCTCATGGCGCTGCCTCTGGTTGTTGTTCTGGGTTATTTCGTTGTTATGCATGACCATGCGATCGTTCACATTCCGGTATTTGGCTGCAAGAACTGGGCGATTGTTTTTGCGATTTTATTTGCTTCGGGTGTTAGCGCGCTTCGCGGTCTGAGGAGTCAGAAGGTTGCTTAGCCGTTCATATGGGCCTTGATGGACTCGACTACGGCCCTGCGTGCGATATCCATGAGGAGCAGGGCAAGCGCGAGGCAAAGGCTCATAAGGATTCCGAGCAAAATAGCGGCGGCTGGACGGGGTTCTCCCGTTTGGATGCCCGTCGCCATGGTGTAGATTGCATTGTCGAAGATGGGCCGCCAGACGTTGCAGGTAAACGACTGTACGGCGTAGAAAGCGAGCGTTCCTGCGGCGAGAGTCACGATTGTCTTGTTTACAGCTGGGACTTCGTGGCGCTGCTGATGGAGCGCCGCGGCGGCAACGGATGCGGCGGCTAAGATAAAGGATATGACGGAAGTTGACTTGTAGGAGAGCTTCCAGAGCGCGTCGTACTGACTATTTGCCGATAGCAGAAGCTCGAGCGCGATGGTGGCAGCAACGAGTCCGATGGGTACAATTTTGGATTTTTGAGCGCCGGATGCGTTACCGTGGCATTCGAGGACAAAGCGCATTTCTCCAGCCGCAATAAACGCGACCAGGTAGGTAACGGCGCTCATGAGCTTGCGCCATAAAACGATTCCGGCCGCTTCGTTTGCCGTCGCCGCGATGTAGCAATTGATTACAAATGTTGTGAGCACGAGGAGCGCTACGACAAACGGGGCCCTTATACTGCCGATTCGCTGTCGTATCGACGCAATCACTGGGACAAGCAATACAGATGCCGCGTAGACCCAGATAAACTCGATGCCCAGCGTAAGCCAGCCAATCTCCTGTAGCGAGATTTCGGGCAGGGGGTAGACGTACATCGAAACAAGCAGGCAAGCTGCACAATAAAAGAGCGTGGGCAAGACGATCTTCTTTAACCGCGCAAACGATTTACGAGTGAGGTCCAGCGCGGATGACCCGTTTTGGAGGGCGCGTACCGCCGAGGGAATAAGGAAGTACCCGAGATCATAAAAAAGACCTCGTTGGCCCAGCAGCCCAGCAGGTTGATGAACCCCAAGATGCCCGAATAGGGGAAGGCGGCGAGCTGTGCGTATTCCGGTAGGCCGGTGCAGACGGCTTGGAAGGTCCACTGAAACGTGTGAAATATGGCAATCCCAGCGACCGCGAATAAGCGCAGTGCTTCGATGGATATGTTGCGTGCGGCTTTGGGCTGCATGACGTCCTTTCGTATCGGTTTGCCTCTGCGGGCTCCATAGATTATATAAACGCCCGCGGGCGGGACGACCCTTTGATACCATTAACGTCAGGTATTTCCTAAGGAGCACATTTGTCTACTAATTCCTCTGGCAGCCCTGTCCTGTCGCTGCTTATTCCCATCTACAACGTTGAGCGCTACCTGCACGAGTGCCTCGATTCCGCCGTGGCGCAGACGCTCAAGGACATTGAGATCATTTGCATCAATGACGGCTCTACCGATAGCTCGCCGGATATCATCCGCGAGTACATGGAGCGCGATGCGCGCGTGAAGATGATCGATAAGGCCAACAGCGGCTACGGCGACTCGATGAACCGCGGACTCGATATGGCGCGCGGCAAGTATGTGGGCATTCTGGAGTCCGATGACTTTATGGCGCCCGATGCGCTGGAGAAACTTGTGGCAGCGGCCGAGCGCTTTGACGCCGATTTTGCGAAGGCGAATTTTGACCTGTATTGGTCGAAGCCGGAGGAGCGCCGAGAGCTGATGGAGCTCTTTAAAGCTAAGGACTGCGGCAAGCCGGTTCACCCGAGCGCTACCGTCGATGCCTTCTCGCTTAAGCCATCGATTTGGTCTGCGGTGTATCGTCGAGACTTCTTGAACCGTAATGCCATTCGTTTCTTGCCGACGCCTGGCGCTGCGTTTCAGGACGCCTCGTTTACCTTTAAGGTGTTCGCCCTTGCCGATACTGCGGTTTACCTACATGATTCCGTACTTTCATATCGCCAGGATAACGAGGGCTCTTCGGTCAATTCGCCCAATAAAGTTCATTGCGTTAATGATGAGTATGCCGAGATTCATCGCTGGATTGTTGAGGATTATGCCGAGACGCACTCTTCGCTGGACGTTGCCAAGCTGCTTAGGTTTGCAAATATCATTAAATACGATTCGTATATGTGGAGCTACATTCGCCTGAATCCCAAGTTTTACGCTGAGTTTTTGGACCGTATGGCCCAGGAGTTCCGCGGCGCGCTTGAGGTCCATGAGTTTGAGCTCACGGATCTTAAGCCGTGGAAGCGCGCAAACCTGAAGGCCATTGTCAACGATCCGCAAAAGTGGCTGACTGAATCTGAGGATTTTGCCGGTGCCGGCGCTTTGGGTCGCGCGAGGCATTATGCGCGCATCGGCGGCCCGGGCGTGGTTGCCGCATTCGTCCTGGATGCAATTAAGAAGTAGGGAAATTATGGCAAACCCAAGGGTTT
>CAJJVE010000187.1:0-3803 GCA_905196265.1 uncultured Collinsella sp.
CCTTTTCCCGAAACAGCATATCCCTGTGCAATGCGCTGGCCGGCAGTATAACCATGACGTTTTGTGATTGCCAGGTATTCCCTTCTCGTGCTATGAGGGCGCTTGGTTTCCTTCCGAAAATCGACAATCCTCTAGTTTGGGTTGATGCGTTGGAAAACCGAGTTACTTGGTTCGAACAGTTTTGCTTCCCCGTTGAAAAGGGCTTTCGTCATTCTGCCTACTACCAACAGCCGCGGTTATGGAGGTGGATCTTCAACAAGGTTCTTGTGGAGAAAGCAGTTAAAGAAACAAAGTGCGACATCTATTGGTCAACGGAGTCAAGCAATCATGTCGACCAGATTAAGGATCGATACGACATGCACGAGGCCATCAAAATGAAGTCACCTTTTGAGAAATGACCGCGAGGACTGTGAGAATTGTGACACACATGCTCTTGTTTTCGAGTGGTCGGTTCCGTTTTACACTCCGAAGGAGTAATCGTCCTCTCTTGCGAATACGGTCTTTGACCAGCGGTCTCTTTCTATCGCAGTTGCAGATATTTATCTACTTTGACTGCATAGGGTGTCTGTCGAACTCCGAGCGCTCCTTATGGGATAGCCGAACGCTTGCCCTGGTTAAGACGGGACCGATTGTATGTACGCTTGGTTGATCAAGAAGAGGTAGACGTGCCAGTCGAGATGGGCCTGCAGGTTCTTGGGCAACACCCCCCGAAGTGCAACAGGTAGCGCTTGGCCCAGGAGCACCGCGAGGGGAGCATGGACGGTCCGCAGGAAGGCCAGCTACGAGTCGTCTACGACGGGGCTCGGCTGGAGGCGGAGGCCAGGAGGATGCTCAAGTCCGGTCTTGAGCTTGCGGACAGGGCCGAGACGGCATAGGATATCAATCCTATTCTAGGTTCTGGGACGCCTGGCCGATTCGCTTCGGTTCGGACGCTACGCCAACTTTCTCAACACTACCGGCTACTGAAAATGTGACTTCACTTACGTTGATGATATTGTGGAAGGTGCACCGCGAACTCGTGGAGGTAGGCATACTGCCCATCGATTATGACTTCGAGGCCCACAAGCGGATCGTGCCTATACAGCCTGGTGATGTGCCTGTTACCTATGCGGATACGAGCGCACTTGAGCGTAATTTCGGTTACAAGCCGGCGGCCCCACTCGTGGACATGCTGTGCTAGTTCGCAAAGTGGTATCGCGAGTATTACGGGAGAAGGAGATTTTCAGTGCCAAAGATTCGGAAGGTTCATATTAATGGACATCCCATTTTGGGAGACTTGAACTTAGACTTCTGCGGTCCAAACGGCCGGGCAGTCGATACTGTGATTCTCGCCGGGGAAAACGGCGCTGGAAAAAGCACGATTATGGGGTTACTGTACGACCTCGTGTCAGGGAATTCTGATGCTTTGCCGTTTGCGTCTGTAAAGGTCGAGTTCGAGGAGGCGGAAGCTGTTGCGACATTGGTCTTTACTTTTGAAAAATCAGGAACCCATTCGATGGTTCGCGCAGCAGAAGAGGACTCGGATAGAAAACGATGGGTTGGATCGGACGAGTTTAAAGCCGCTCATCCAATGAGCGCTATCTACTCTGATGTTGATATCAATTTCAGTGCTGGGCAGGTTTCGACCGTAACGAGTCTGACGCTCGATTCTGAATTTAAAAGCCGAAAGTCATCGGGGGATTTGCCAACTAAAATCAACCAGCTCCTGATTGACGTGCAGGACCTTGACGACGCCGATGTGGCTTATGCGGTTCGCAGCAATCCGGGTCGGTGCCTAGACGAGCTTTGCGTGGAGGAACGCATGCCTCGCTTTACCCATGCTTTTGAGACGATGTTCGACGACCTTCGCTATGACCGGGTAGACAACAGGGATGGGCACAAAGAAATTGTATTCAAGATGCATGGTAGAGAGGTGCCCATCGGCGCCCTCAGCTCCGGTGAGAAACAGATCGTCTACCGCGGGTGTTTCCTTCTCAAGGACGTAAATGCCACGAAGGGTGCGTTCGTCTTTATTGACGAACCAGAGATAAGTCTGCACCCCACGTGGCAACAGAAAGTAATGGACTACTACAAGGCTATGTTCACTGACTCGCTGGGCCGACAGACTTCCCAGATCTTTTGCGTGACACACTCTCCGTTTATCGTCCATAACGACCGTCGCAGGGATGACAAGGTCATTGTTCTTAAAAGGACTGCTGACGGCGGACTAAGGGTCGAAGACAAACCGGAGTATTACTGGTGCGACTCCATGGTCGCTGTTAAGGATGCTTTCTCGATTCGAGACTTCTCCTCGAATGTACCAACCGTCTATCTCGAAGGACGCACTGATGAGAAGTATTTTACGAAGGCTCTTGAGCTTTTTGGGTACAGCGGGTCTGTAAGGTTCAAGTGGGTCGGTCACCTGGACGCCAACGGACAAGAAAGGTGCACGGGCGCCGCGTCTCTCAACAGCGCATATGAGTTCCTCTCGGGCCTTGAGTCTTCAAATAGAAGCGTCTTTCTCTTCGATTCCGATACTAAGAGGAAGGAAGAGCGGAGAGGTAACGTTCTCTCATTTTCCATCCCTCACTTCGAAAATGCCAAAAAGATAAAGAAGGGCATTGAAAACGCTCTCGTACTTGACGAGGTTGATACCAGCGCTTTCTACAGGTCGAAGGAAATTGAAGGAGATTACGGCGAGGTTAAAAGCGTTCAAGAGTTCAAGAAGATGGAGTTCTGCGAATATATCTGTTCGAAAGGAAACGAGGAACTCGGGGTTATTTTCAGGAACCTTAAACCCGTTATCGATAAAGCAGTTTCGTTCTTGAAAGGTGAAGAGTAATTCTCTTGGTTGCGTGGCGAAAAGCAAGGCACATATGGTGCATGAAGTAAGGCCCCTCCATTCACCGACTGGCAAAACGATTTACACCTAATTATGGGAGTCGACCACAGGTTTCCTCTTCGCCCGCTACTTGATCTCGCTACACTAATAACTGCTGCTACCAGGTAGTTTACTGGCACAGATTCCATTGGCTCTTGCGAAGATCGGAGCGGTTATGTTTGCTGCCGCGTTCCACACCAGCCGTCACTACATCCTATTTACTGCCATGGCCTGCCTATGCGTTTTGCTGGGCGGGCCTTCTTATGCCGCGGGCGCGGAGAGCCTGTTCATTGCGGGCGCCACGCACTACGAGCCGGGCGTGTCGGGCCCCGGGTGGGCCTGGACCGATGCCGACCACCTGGAGCTAAACGGCTACACGGGCGAGGCCATCGGCTGCGACGGCGACCTGGTGGTGACGCTGACCGGGCAAAACTCCGTGGTCGAGACGAGCGCGCCCGACGTGGACATCTCGCGTTGCGGCATGGAGGTGTGGGGCGATCTGACGCTCCGCGGCACCGGGTCGCTGGTGGCCACGGGCTCGCAGTGCGGGATCTACGTGTCGGGGACGCTCGCGGTGGACGGCTGCAAGGTTGACGCGCGGGCCGACGGCGCCGGCATCGCGGATGCGCGGGCGGCTGGCGTGATCGCGGACGGTCTTGCCGTTCGCGTCGGTGGGCGCGTTGTCGCCGCGGGCGCGGGCTCCGGGGCGGGCGTTCGCGCCTATGGCGTGTGCCTGCTGGGCGGGGCCGCTGGCGGCGGCACGGGCGGGCAGCTTGCCGTCGATGCGTCCTGGCTGGATGCGTCGGGCGCCGACGGCGGCGTCGCCTGCCTGGGCGGGTCGCTTGCATCCGCGCGCTTTGTGGCGCCTGCGGGCGGGGCCTTTGGCGCGGGCGGCGTGGTGGATGCCGACGGGTCCGTGGCAGCGCATGTGACGATCGAGCCC
>CAJJVE010000188.1:0-3770 GCA_905196265.1 uncultured Collinsella sp.
ACGGGCGCAGCGTCGTCGATGATGGGCTCGGCGGCCGGCTCGGGGTCGGTTGCGGACTCGGCATTGGCAGTCTGCTCGGCTGCAGGCTCAGTTGCGGGTTCAACGGCATCGAGCGTGACGACTGTCTCGCCGGGGTCGGTCTGATCAGCTTGTGGCTCGGCGGCGTCTGTTGGGGCGTCCGACTCCGGGTCAGCGGCGTCGAGGGTCACCACGGTCTCGCCGGGATCTGCATCGACAGCGTCCAGCGTGACGACCGTCTCGCTGGGGTCGGTGACGGTCTCGGGTTCAGGTGCGGGCTCGGACGTCGGCTCAACGGCATCGAGCGTAACGACAGTCTCGCCCGGATCAACGGCGGGCGCCTCGGCGGGTGCGGGTTCGGCAGCCTGTGTCTCGGCGGACGCCGGAGCCTGGGTTGCTGTCTTGGGCGCTACGGACGCTCCGCAATTGGTGCAAAAGCGCGCGTCGTCAGGCAGCTTCGTTCCGCATTGCGTGCAAAACATAAGGTGAGCTCCCTTCTTTTAGGTGTTTCTTAGGTTCGAATCTATGGTACCTGCGGTATAGGACAAAGTTGTTGCGCAACAGTTCGAAAAACCTTCGGACGACGCCAATAGTGGTGTTCATGTGTACGGACTTCGTCTCAATCTGTAACACCTGGGCGGGATTTCAGCCTCTACCTGTTACAGATCAAGATAGTTGTCCGATAACCGATTCAAACATCTCAATCTGTAACAGTAAGGACCCGTTTTGCCCAGCAGATGTTACAGATTGAGATGTTGCTCGGCGGGGGATTCTTCGGTCTCGATCTGTAACATCTAGGCCGGGAATCGACCTCTACTTGTTACAGATTTAGATGTTTTGGATGGGACTGACAGTATGTCTCAATCTGTAACATCTGGACGAAGATTCAGCCTGCAGATGTTACAGATCGAGATGTTAGCCAAGGGGGCTGACTAAATGTCTCGATCTGTAACAGTAAGGATCGATTTCGCCGAGTAGCTGTTACAGATTGAGACATTGTCTGACGGGGGAGTCTTCTGTCTCGGTCTGTAACATCTTAGACCCGATTTGTCCCGTAGATGTTACAGATTGAGATGTTTCCGAACGGCTCAGATTGTTTATCTCGATCTGTAACAGTAAGGATCGATTTCGACGAGTAACTGTTACAGATTGAGATTGTTGCTCGGCGGGGGAGTCTCTGCTCGGCCCCGTCCGCCCTGTCATCTGTGGTTTACGTGGGGGCATACGGAGTACGGGTATACTAACCGGCGGCGAATCTGCTCCATCGCTTAGAGCTGCTGCGTCTGGACGGCGCGTGATAGGGCTGCCAAAGCGATCGCCAGCGTGCTGAGCAACGTCCTCTCTGTGCGCACCTGTTTTTGTATGTATCAGCGCACTACCAAGCACGCTCGCGCGGCCGCATGCCGTGCCCATAACGCGTGCAGATAAGGAACAACAACATATGCGTAATTCTGTATCCGACGTCACGGACGCCGAGATTCTGGACGAGACCCGCGAGGCCATGACCCAGGCTGCCTTCGATGCTGCCGACGAGGCCAGCGCCGCCGAGACCGTCGAGTCCGCGACCGAGAACCTGCCCGCCTTTGACGAGCTGGGACTTTCGGACGAGATGCTTCGTGCCATCGAGAACCTGGGCTACACGGCGCCCACGCCTGTCCAGGCTGGCTCGATCCCCGTGGTGCTCGAGGGCCGCGACCTGCTTGCCGCCGCTCAGACCGGCACCGGCAAGACGGCCGCCTTCTTGCTGCCGGCCATGAACAACCTGGAGCACATTGCTCCGCCCAAGCCCGTGCGCGAGCGTGGCGGCCGCAACCGCCGTCGCGGTGCCAAGAAGCCCGAGGGCAACGGCCGCGGCCCCGTGATGCTCGTCATCACCCCCACGCGCGAGCTTGCCCAGCAGATCGATGAGGTCGCCAGCAAGATCGCCGACGTTACGGGTCATGTTGCCGTGACCGTCGTGGGCGGCGTGAGCTACAAGCCCCAGACCGCGGCGCTCAAGTACGGCTGCGACATCCTGGTCGCCACGCCGGGCCGTCTGGTCGATCTGATCGAGCAGGGCGCTTGCCACCTGGACGAGGTCAAGGTGCTGGTACTCGACGAGGCCGACCGCATGCTCGACATGGGCTTTTTGCCCGCCGTCCGTCGTATTGTGCGCGAGACGCCGGCCGAGCGCCAGACGCTGCTGTTCTCGGCAACGCTCGACGAGGAGGCCGTGGGCGAGATCACCGACCTGGTGAGCGACCCGGCCCGCGTGGAGATCGCGCCTGCCACGTCGACCGCCGACACCGTCGACCAGTTTGTGTTCCCGGTGTCCATCGAGGCCAAGAACAACCTGCTGCCCGAGTTCCTCAAAAAGGAGGGCCCGGAGCGCACTATCGTCTTCATGCGCACCAAGCACCGCGCCGACAGCTGCTGCCGTCGTCTGGAGCGCAAGGGCATCAAGGCCGCCGCGATCCACGGCAACCGCAGCCAGGCCCAGCGCGAGCGCGCGCTTTCGGCCTTCCGCGACGGCACCGTTGACGTGCTGGTGGCAACCGACGTGCTTGCCCGCGGCATCGACATTAGCGATGTGCGCTACGTCGTGAACTTTGACGTGCCGGCCGAGCCGACCGACTACATCCACCGCATCGGCCGCACGGGCCGCGCCGGCGAGCTGGGCTGGGCCATTACGTTTGTGACCGAGCAGGACGTCGATGAGTTCTACGAGATCGAGAAGCTCATGGACAAGACGGCCGACATTTATGACGCCGGCGACCTGCATGTGGGCCCCAATCCGCCCGCGGTTGACCCCGAGCGCGATCCTGCGGCCTTTAAGGTGAAGAAGAAGACCAAGCGCGGCAAGTCCAAGAGCAAGAAGAAGCTCGAGCAGGCACGTCGCGACGGCAAGCGCAACGGCGATGACTACGGCGATGTGGCCGGTCGTTCCAACCGCGGTCGCGACGAGCGTCGCGGCGACGGCGAGCGCCCGAGCCGTCCCAAGCGCGGCGGCAAGACCCGCGTGCGCGAGGGCGTTCAGGCTCGCGTGGATGAGGCCGTGGAGAGCGTGGCCCGCGAGGTGGCTGCCGAGGAGCGTGCCGGTGCTGCTGCCGTCGAGCAGGCCCCGCGCGGCAACCGTGCCGAGCGTCGTGCCAAGCAGTTCCAGGGCGAGGCGCATCGCCGTCGCCGTGAGGACGAGGACCGTGGTGGCCGTCGTCGTGTTGAGCGCGAGGACGAGGGCCGTGGTTCGCGCGGCGGCAAGCGCGGCTCGGGTGACCGTCGTCGCTCCGGTCGCGATGACGAGCGCGGCGGGCGCGATGAGCGCCGTGGCGGCGAAGGCCGTGGTTCGCGTGACGAGCGTGGTACCCGCGGCGGCAAGCGCTTTGACGAGCGCGGAGGTCGCGATGGCGGCCGCGGTGGTGAGCGTCGCGAGGGCGCTCGTGGCAACGGTGGCCGCGGCGGCGCTGGTCGTTCTAACGAGTCGCGCGATCGTCGCGACCCGCGTGCCAGCCGCGATCGTCGCGATGACTGGCGCAACTACGACGACACCCGCGAGGAGCGCCGTGGCGGCTATCGCGGCGGGCGTGGCGGCAACCAGGCCGGCTCCCGCGGCGGTCGTGCCGGCGGTCGCGATAACCGTGGCAGCTATGGCAACAATCGTGGCGGCAAGCGCGGCGGCAGCTCCCGTCGTCCCGGCGACGGCGGCGGCAAGCGCAAGTAACATACGCGTCGCACGCTAGAGCGAGGCGAACTAAGGGCCCCGAGCAACTACGCTC
>CAJJVE010000189.1:0-3765 GCA_905196265.1 uncultured Collinsella sp.
GCGGGCTTCACCATCCAGCCCGGCGAGTTCGCCAAGGTCTTCATCGTCTTGTTCCTGGCAGGCTATCTGGCCGAGAACCGCGAGCTGCTCTCCATCTCCAACCGCAAGATCCTGGGCCTCAAGATTCCGCGCTTCCGCCTGCTGCTGCCGCTGTTTGCCGTGTGGGGCGTGTGCCTGCTCATCGTCGTCTTCGAACGCGACCTGGGCTCGGCCGTCCTGTTCTACACCATCTTTTTGCTGATGCTCTATGTTGCCACGGGACGTTTTTCGTACGTCATCATCGGCCTTGCGCTGCTGGCCGTTGGAGCCGTGGGCGCCTACAAGTTCCTGCCGCACGTGCAGGTGCGCTTTCAGGTCTGGGTCGATCCGTTTAAGGACGCCCAGGGCCAGGGCTACCAGATCGTACAGTCACTTTACTCGCTGGCTGACGGCGGCCTGGTTGGCGTCGGCATTGGCAACGGCATGGCAAACAACATCCCCGTCGTCGAGTCCGACTTTATCTTCTCAGCCATCGGCGAGGAAATGGGCCTTTTGGGCGGCGGCGCCGTGCTCATCCTGTTTATGCTTTTTGCCGTGCGCGGCCTCACCACGGCAGCCCGCGCCAAGTCCGACCTTGCCGCCTTTAGCGCGACCGGCCTTACGGCGGCCATCAGCTTCCAGGCATTCTTAATCGTTGGCGGCGTAACCCGCCTAATCCCGCTGACCGGCGTCACCCTGCCCTTTATGAGCCAGGGCGGTTCTTCGCTGCTGGCGAGTTTTATCATCGTCGCGCTGCTGCTGCGCGCCGGCGACGAGGCAACCGGACGCGAAGCCGAGCTCACCGGCACCGGCACCATGGCCGCCATCACCGATGACCAGGTCGCATCCGCCGCTGCCCCGACCGGTACGCGTTTTGCCAACGCGCCTTCCTACAGCCACGGTAACCACTCCGCGGGCTCTCGCATGCGTCGTCGCCTGCTCGACACGCCAGAGTCCGGCGTGCTCGGCCGCGTGGCACTTGCCAACCGTCTGACTCGTGCCGTGTTTGCCTTTACGGCGCTGTTCGCCATCCTTATCGGCAACCTCACCTATGTCCAAGTCATCAAGGCGAAGGACTATCAGGACATGCCGACCAACAACCACACCATCGCCCGCTCCAAGTACATCCAGCGTGGCTCCATCATCACGTCCGACGGCGTGACACTAGCCGAGTCGCTGCAGCAGGAGGACGGCACCTACGCCCGTTCCTACCCCAACGGCAACATGGCCGCACACGTGGTGGGCTACGTGAGCCAGCAATACGGCACCGCCGGCATCGAGAGCGTCATGAACGATACGCTCACCGGCTCCAAGGATTACTCCAGCTGGAACAACGCCATCGCGTCGCTCGCGGGGCAGACCCAGCCGGGCAATACCGCCAAGCTCACCATCGACTCGCGCATCCAGACGGCTGCCGAGCAGGCGCTCAAGGGCTTTAAGGGCGCTGTGGTGGTCATGGATCCGCGCACCGGCGCGGTCCTTGCGTGCGCGAGCTCGCCCACCTACGACAACACCAACATCGATGCGCTGCTCCAGTCGGGCGGCGGCGAGGACGGCTCCATGTATGACCGTGCCATGGACGCGCTGTACACCCCGGGCTCGACCTTTAAGGTCGTCACACTCTCCGCGGCGCTCGAGACCGGCACCGCCAGCCTTACCAGCACGTACCAGGCGCCCGGCTCCATGGATATTGGCAACGCGCCGGTCACCAACTATGCCAACGAGAGCTACGGCACCATCAGCCTGCAGCAGGCCTTCGCCGTGTCGTCCAACGTCGTCTTTGGCCAGGTGGCAAACGAGGTCGGTGCCAGCTCGCTCGTCCAGTTTGCCAACGCCTTTGGCTACGGTCAAAAGCTCGGTCAGGATCTGACCTCCGCGGCTTCCATCATGGCCGACCCGTCGCTTATGACCGAGTGGGAGACCGCTTGGGCAGGCGCAGGCCAGCCCGTCGGCATGGACCACACGCCTGGCCCGCAGACCACCGTTATGCAGAATTGCGTGATCGCTGCCGCTATCGCCAACAGCGGCGTAGTCATGGACCCGTTCTTTGTGTCCCAGATACTCGCCCCGGACGGAACCGTGGTTAAGACCACGCAGTCCCGCTCGCTGGGCCAGGCTGTCAGCTCCGCCACGGCCGACCAGGTCAAGCAGGCCATGCTCGCCGTCGTCCAGTCCGGCACCGGCACCGATGCCCAGATTCCGGGCGTCAAGGTTGCCGGCAAGACCGGTTCGGCCGAGACCGGCGGCACCAACGTCAACTCTATGTTTGTTGGCTTTGCACCTTACGATTCACCCACGGTTGCCATCTCGGTGGCCCTGGAGGATTACGACAAACACGACGTCGAGGCGGCCAAGATTGCCGGCATCGTCCTGACCGCGGCGCTCGCCGCACAGGGAGCGTGATGCCCGTGATCAAAGCGGATACTTGGGGCGCGCCGCGGCCGATGAGCTAGCGGCAACGCGCCACACGGCCCCAGCGGCCACACATTTGGTACTACACACATCGTTGAGCGAATAGTTATGTTAGGAGCAGGAATGGAACAGAGGGTCCTCGGGGGAAGATACCTCCTTAAGGATAAGGTGGGAACGGGCGGTATGGCGACCGTCTTCCGTGCACAGGATCAGGTCCTCGACCGCACGGTTGCCGTCAAGATCATGCTGCCGCAGTATGCCGGCGACGCCACCTTCGCCGCCCGCTTTAAGCAGGAGGCCCAGGCAGCGGCCGGCCTGTCCTCCCCCTATATCGTGGGCGTCTACGACTGGGGCAAGGACGGCGACACCTATTACATCGTCATGGAGTACCTGCGCGGTACCGACCTCAAGAGCGGCATCAAGAGCCACGGCGCCCTCGATCCCAAGAAGGTCGCGCAGATCGGCTCGCAGATCAGCTCCGCGCTTTCGGTCGCACACAAGCACGAGATCATCCACCGCGACATTAAGCCGCAAAACATCATGGTGCTGCCCGACGGCAACATCAAGGTCATGGATTTTGGCATCGCACGCGCCAAGAACAGTCATCTCACGCAGGATAACAACGTGCTGGGCACCGCCCACTATGTAAGCCCCGAGCAGACCCGCGGCCAGGACCTCGGCCCCACCTCGGATATCTACTCGCTGGGTGTCGTCATGTACGAGTGCGCCACCGGTCGCGTACCCTTTGACGGCGACGACGCTATCTCGGTCGCGCTCAAGCAGGTCAACGAGCTCCCCATCCCGCCGAGCCAGATCAACTCCGGCGTCGATGCCGACCTGGAGCGCATCATCCTCAAGTGCATGGAGAAGGACCCGGCAAACCGCTTCCAGACGGCCGACGAGCTGCGCCAGGTGCTCAACAGCTACCTGTCCGGCCGTGCCGTCAACGTCTCGGAGCCCACGCGCATCATCGGAGCCGCCGGCGACCTGGGTGCCACCAAGACCCGCGAGCTTTCCGACTCAACGCGCGCTATGGTTCGTCCCGTCTCGGGCGTGAGCGGTCAGAACACCGCCCGTAGCGCTGTCTCGGGCTCCACGGGCTCCTACGAGGTCGAGAAGCCTAAGTCCAACAAGAACAAGATCATCGCCGCCGTGATTGCCGCCGTCGCCGTGATTGGCGTTGTAGTGGCCTTTGCCACGGGCATGTTCAGTGGCGAACAGGTCACGGTGCCCGACGTGCTGGGCAAGGACCAGGAAACCGCTATTGAGCTGATCAAGGAAGCCGGCCTTGAGGTTGGCACCGTCGACCAGAGCTACAACGACGATGTCGACGAG
>CAJJVE010000190.1:0-3738 GCA_905196265.1 uncultured Collinsella sp.
TCGTGGGCGTATAGCGCGCCACCGCAATCAGGGCAACCGACAAACCCGCAGTTAAACCGCCCTTTATCGCTTGATCCACGAAGTCTCGGGGCGGCAGATAAGTCGCGCGTTGTTGTAGGCCATGTCGAGCGTGAGGCAGGTGCGCGCGGCGTAGAAGCCGTCCTCGCGCTGGATGGTCAGCGCCAGCTCGGGCTTGTCGCCGGTCAGGCACAGCGGCAAGAGCAGCTGGATCCGGCCGCCATAGAACTGCGGCACCGCGAGCGTGTAGTTGGCGGCGGCGCGGCGGGCGGCCTCGACGACGGCGCCCTCAAAGGCGCGGCGCAGCAGCAGCGAGTTGCCCTCCCCCATCAGGCTGGCAGGAATGCGCGTCAGGTTCTCCTCGTCGCCCAGAATGTGGTCGATGTTGGAACGGATGGGCAGGCGGTAGTCAAAGACCAGTTCGGAAGGGTCCTCGGCAAAGCGCACGCGGCACGGTAGGTACTCAAACGAGACCAGCATGGGGTCGCTTTCCTTAAAGAAGCCCTTCAAAAACCAGCGCTGGCGCGCGTCGGGCTTGGTGTTGGGCTCAAACAGGCCGTAGATGGTCTCGTAGCGGCGCGTGTACAGGCCGGTGTTGAACAGGCAGCGGTCGTCGTCGAACACCAGCGCAGGTTGGACGGGGCGGTCTGGTCCACGTCGCGCTCGGTCAAAAACACCGCGCGGCTAAACGAAAACGACAGGTAGTTTTTGAGGATGCGGTTGCTGGGACCCCAGTCCTCGGGGTCGGCGAGATCGACCAGGCGGTCGTAACAGGGCTCGGGGCAAAACGCAAAGTCGTAGACATTGCTGCACAGGGTGCTAGGGAGTTCCATGTGGTGTCCAATCCATTCAATAATCGGCGTGCGGATGGTTTGAGTCTATACAGGCGAAGCGCAGTCGTGACACACAACGTAATTGCGCCTAAGCTCTTCCGCGAGATCGGCGCGAGGGCGGTTTCCAGATACGAGGTCCTGGATCCAGGCATAGTACTGGTTGTCTTTGGGCTCGGGGCTGTCGGACAGCACGACCGGAGTGCCGGCGAACCTTAAGACGGACAACGTAAAGACAAGGCTAGTACGTTTGTTGCCGTCTTCAAAAATGTGGTCCTTGACCATGTGCTCGGCCACGTAGGTGACCTGGTCAAAGATATCTGCGAAGCGATCGGCCGGCGATTGACCGAATATTGTACAGAATGCACCCGCAAGCACGGACTCGACGCGTCCAAGCTCAAGCGCGGCCCGGTCGCCTGTGGCGTCGGTTGTATAGCAGCGCCCGACCGTCATCAGCGTGCTGTGTAGGCGCATCACAGCCGCGGCAATAGCTTCGAGCGAACCGGCATCGTCGAGCACCAACGGCGCAACAGGAAGCGTGTCCTGCTTCGTGGCCGCCATCATGAGTTCTCCAAGAGCCTGAGCGCGTTGGGCATGTTCGAAATGGTCAGCCGAATAGCTTCGTCGATTGACGTGACGCCGTCGAGCAAAATCGGTGATGCTGTATTTGCCTCGTGTGCAGTTGAATGACCTTCTTTAGCAACGTGATTGGCGCCGTCATCTAGATGAACGTAGTTCCAAGGCATGACTGCCTCCTCTATAGCTTTATGGACGAAATAGCCCGCGAGTCGCACTCCAGGACGATCGGTTGCCAGACGAGGTCTTCGATGGCGCAGCTTAGGGTGTTTGCGAGCGCCAATGCCGAGGAGACTGAGGCGCGGCGCAAATCCAGCTGATTCTGTTCGTAGAGCTGTATAGCGCGAAGTTTAACCCCCGATTGGGCGGCCAGCTGTTTTTGCGTTAGGCCGGCCGCCTTTCGTGCCGCTTTGAGGCCCTTTTTGTCTGCCTGGGCTTTGTTCCATTTATCAATGACAATCTGGGCGAATTTGTCTTCGGAGGCCTCGTGGAGCGGATGGTACGAGCCGATGATCCAATCGAGCGGAGCGACTTCGAGTAGCTCATTAAAGCCCAGGCTGCACATCCATTGCGTATAGGCCAAAACCCAGCCCGCCCAATACTGAGGCGAACGGTCGAACGGATAGCTCTCCCTACATTCTGCGGGTTTCAGTCCTGCACTGGCAATTATTTCACGCGCAAGTTCGTCACCCGACATGCCGCAGACAACGCGCGCCACACCACGCTCGAATTGCCTCATCTCGAGAGAATTCAATAGGATTGTCGTTAGTTCGACAGGACTCAGCCCTTGGTCGCAGAGGGCGAAATCGACTGCCTCGCCCAGCGTTCTCATAGCATCCTCGAGATACATCTCACTGTAGGCGTGGGTCATTTTCTGTCATCCCCTCTCGAACGATATCGACGATACGAATTCCCTCAAACGGGTTTTCGGTAAGCAATTCCCGATACTGTGCCCTTGCCAACTCATCTCGGTCCTTGGCCAATGGGGCATATAGAGCTTGTGGCGCACGTTCAAATCCAGCAAAACGAATGCTCTCGAACGCGCGCTCGCTTTTGAGCACAACCTGTTCTCCAAGGTTGCCGAGCCTCATCGCTCGACCGAACTGGTCAATGGTGATCGTATTGTTTACAAACGCCCTGGCATAGCTGAAGTACGAGTCATCCGCACGCCACCCTCTAATCACATCGTAAGCGTTAGCATCAGGCAAAAAATGATCGCGAAGGTATTCGCATGCCCCCACAGCGACGGCGGTGTCCTTTCGGAATGAACGATGCTCAACAAGCAACGCTATCCAATGCAGAACTGAATATTGCGGCGATAGCAGGTCGAGTACCTTGAGACCGGCCATGTCGAGTTCATATCGATTTGCAAAGCCATCGGCATCACGCGAGCACGCCCATTCCCTTGCAAGGTCTAGGCTCTCTGTGCAATAGAAACCCTGTCCATAGTCGTTATGGACTTTCCCCAGGCTAAGCTGGGGAGTCTCAATGATCTTCTGAGAACCATGCCACAGTTCCACATGAGTCTCCTTACAGGTATCGCCCTAGCGATAGTTTAGCACACTATCGCTAGGGCGATACCTGTATTCAAAGAGCAAGAGAGTGTATGGAACCGAGTTTGAGTTCAATACTGGCTTCAAAGACTCTCCAAGTCCGGAAGTATGCGACAAAATACAGACTTGCTGATCACGCCAGAGCACACTAACGACTCTGCCTGCCACAGCACTTCATAGAGTCGCACCTCATCTTTTTCGATGCTTTTGCGGAAGGCCGGGCGCATGTGCTCTGGTGGGTTGGTGACGAAATCGACCTTTCGAACAAGCGCCTCCTCGAGCTCCAGAGTAAGCTCGTATAGCATACCGAACGTCATGGAGCCCCCCCCCAACAATGCGCAGATCGATATCGCTTTTGGATCGTTTGCTCGCCACGAGCAAACGATCCAAATAGATACGCCTCGCGGACGTCGTAGCGAGGTAACACGCGAGAGGCGGCAGTGGATATGTCGACAAGCGTAATCATGGGTTTATTTTACTTTTCAATTGGATGAGAGACAATCGCGCGGGCTAATTCAGCTGTTAGCGATGGATCGCGTCCGGAAGTATGCGGCAAATCTCAGACATGTCAACCACGCCGGAAATCGACAACACTTTTACCTGCGGTTTCTTTGTTCGAAAACAGCAGTGTGGTCGGGGGTTCTGGAATTTGCCGCATACTTCCGCTATGAGATTTCGGAAGTGCGGGGAAAATCCGAGATCCGCTGACCAGGCCTCGGTTTTGCGCTTCAGCGACCTGCGGTTTTGTTTGCAAAAACCGG
>CAJJVE010000191.1:0-3719 GCA_905196265.1 uncultured Collinsella sp.
GTTGGCGCCCGGCTTATCGATCTTGTTGACGGCGACGACGATGGGTACGCCGGCGGCCTTGGCGTGGTTGATCGACTCGATGGTCTGAGGCATGACGCCGTCGTCGGCAGCCACGATCAGGATGACGATGTCGGTCACCTTGGCGCCGCGAGCACGCATAGCTGTAAAGGTCGCGTGACCAGGGGTATCGATGAAGGTGATCTTGCGGTCGTTGATCATGACCTGCGAAGCGCCGATGGCCTGGGTAATGCCGCCTGCCTCGCCGGCAGCGACACCGGTGTGACGGATGGCGTCGAGCAGGCTCGTCTTGCCGTGGTCGACGTGACCCATGACGGTGACGACCGGGGCGCGGGGCTTAAGGTCGGCGGGATCGTCGTAGAACGAGAAGGTGTTCTCCTCCTCGGGGGTGATGATCTTGATCTGACGGCCAAGGTCGTCGGCAACGAGCTCGACGAGGTCATCGGACATGGACTGCGTCATGGTGAGCGGCGTACCCAGCAGGAACAGGCGCTTGATGATGTCGTTGGCCGGAACGTCGAGCGCCTCGGCGAGCTCCTGGACGGTAACGCCCTGGGAGACCTTGATGGCGTCGAGCTCCTCGGGGTTCACGCCCTGGGCCAGCGCCTCCTCAATCTTGCGCTCCTCCTGAGCCTTAGCAGCCTCGCGCTCGCGCTTCTCCTTGCGCTTCTTGCGGCGACCGGTCGACTCGCGAGAGGCCTCCTCGACGGCGGCGCGAGCCTCCTCGAGCACCTTCTCGCGACTGTACTCCTCGGCCTCACGAGCCATGCGGCTGTAGTGGTCCTCATCGTTGCCGTGACCGCCCTTGCGCTTCTTGCCCTTGCCCTGCTTATCGGGGTTGGGGAAGTCCATACCGGCAGCGACGTTGTTGCTGGCGTTGGTGCGATGGCTGTGCGGACGGCTCTCGGAGGCGTTACGCTCGGAGTTGCTGTCGGAGGCGTTGCGATCGTTACGACGGCCACCGCGACGGTCGTTGTTGCCGCCACGACGGTTGCCGCGCTCGGAGGCGCGATCGGCCTTGGCCTTCTCCTCGGCGTCCTTCTTCTCCTTGAGCACGGTCTCCTGTGCGGCGATCTGGTCGAGCAGCGAACGGAAGCGCGAACCGGAGTCGGAAGCGGGGACGGCGCGGCGCTGGGCCTCGCGGGCAGCCTCCTCCTTCTCGCGGGCAAGGCGCTCCTGCTCGGCCTTCTTCTTGGCCTCGGCCTCGGCGCGGGCGGCCTCCTCGGCAGCCTGGGCGGCGGCGAACTGGCGGCGCTCCTCCTCGCGTGCCTTCTCGGCGGCGATGCGCTCGCGCTCGGCCTCGGCAGCGCGCGCTGCCTCCTCGGCGGCGGCTGCCTCCTCCTCGGCCTGCTTGGCGGCCTCGACTTCCTTGGCGCGGGCCTCGATCACCGAGGCGAGCTGCTTGCGGACCATGGCGACATAAGCGTCCTCCAGGGCGGAAGAAGCGGACTTAGCGGGAATCTTCATTTCGGCGAGATGACCCATCAGTTCCTTGGAGGTCATGCCGAACTCTTTGGCCAGGGTGGACACACGGACTTTTGCCATATGACTTCACCTACCCTTTCTGGCACCTTGGGTGCCTAGAGACTGAACGAGCGTGGGAGATGCGCCGGGACCCGCCCGGCGCGACCGCGCGCTAGATCAGGTCCTCCGCATCATCGAAGGCGTCGGTGTCGTGGACACCGCAGAAACGGGAGCCCGGACGGGCCTGGTTGCGGCACTGGATGCCGTCCTCGGACACGTACTCGCAGCGACGGACGTCGTCGTCCTCCTCGTCACCGATCAAGTCGGCGGCGGGCTCCTCGTGAACGGGGACGTTCTTGAGGATGTCGGCGGCAAGGGTCTCAGACTTGATGTCGATGTGCCAGCCGGTCAGACGGGCGGCGAGGCGGGCGTTCTGGCCCTCCTTGCCGATGGCGAGCGAAAGCTGGTCGTCGGGCACGATAACGCCGGCGTAGGCCTTCTCCTCGTCGATGAGGACGCGGGTGACCTTGGCGGGCGACAGGGCGTTGGCGACGTAGACGGCCGGATCGGCATCCCACAGGATGACGTCGACGCGCTCGCCGCGAAGCTCGCCTACGACGGCACGAACACGGCTGCCCTTGGGACCGACGCAGGCACCCACGGGATCCAGGCGATCGTCGAGCGAGTGGACGGCGACCTTGGAGCGCTGGCCGGGCTCGCGGGCGATCGACTTGATCTGGACGGTGCCCTCATAGATCTCGGGCACCTCCTGCTCAAACAGACGACGCATGAGCTCGGGATGGGTGCGGGAGATGACGATCGGCGGACGGCTGTGCTCGCCGCGAACCGGCTGCAGGTTGGAGTTGGGGTCGCGGACGTCGATGATCACGGCCTTGATGTGCTGGTTGTGCAGATAGCGCTCGCCCATCGGACGCTCGTTGCGCTCGTTCTCGTAACGACGCTGGTCGAAGTGCGGCAGCTCGGCCTCAACGCCCTCGCGAATCTTAACGATCGTGAAGTCGGGTGTGGACTGCAGCACGGTACCGCTGATGAGGTCACCGATGCGGCCGGAGAACTCCTCGTAGATCTGCTCGCGGGCGGAGTTGCGCACGATGGCGTTGATCTCGGCCTTGGCGTGCTGGGCGGCGATGCGGCTCGTGTTCTTGGGAGTGACGTCGATCTCCTCGAACTCGGTGAAGTTGCCCTCCTCGTCCATGGAATCGTCGATCGGCTCCAGACGGTAGACGTAGATCTTGCCGGTGGTGCGGTCGATGGTCACCTTGGCGCCCCACTCAAGATGCAGGATCTCGGCATAGCTCTTGGCGAGCGACTGCTCCAGGCGGTCGATCAGGTAGAGCTGGTCGATGTGCTTCTCCTGGCAAAGCTCCATCAGGGCGGACATCATGTCGGATGCTGCCATCTTACTTTCCTTCCTTCGCGGGCTTGAAGTCATAGGTGGGCTTCAACTTGCACTTTTTTACATCAGAGAAATCGAGGGTAACGGGCTCGCCGTCCTCGAGCTCGAGGGTCACGTTCGTCTCGGTGGCGGCGGCAATCTTGCCGGCGTACTTGCGACGGCCCTCGGTGGCGGTGGAGGTGAGCTCACAGTTCTCGCCCACAAAGCGGGCAAAGTCACGCGGACGGCGCAGCGGGCGCGCCATACCCGGGCTCGACACCTCGAGCGTATAGCTCGAAGAGATGGGGTCGAGCTCCTCAATCACATCGCCGACCCATTTGGTGTTGGCCGTGACGTCGTTGAGCGACAGGCTCTGACCCTCGGCACCCTCGATACGCACACGCACGCAGGGGGCCTTGGTGGCACCCACGAGCTCGACGTCGACGATGTCGACATCGTGCTGGGGAGCAACGGCCTCGAGCGCGTCGATGATCGCCTGCTCGGTCTTGGTCTTGACCATTGCGGCACCTCCATCCATACAAAAAAGAAGCGGGGCCGAAACCCCACTTCTTTCAATTACAACTTCATTTGCAAGCAAACTATACCAATACCTGCACAAACGTGCAACCACAACACAAACCCGCAGGTCAGCGTGAGCACAGGTTCTCCACAAGAAATGGATAATTGGACGCTGTCGCAAGCATCCACAACCAAAGCGAGGGACGACCCCCTGCGGAATCGTCCCTCGCTTTTGCATGTCAGCTATGCGCGCGGCGCTTACTTGACCACCAGGTTGATCAGCTTGCCGGGTACGCAAATGGCCTTGACGACCGTCTTGCCC
>CAJJVE010000192.1:0-3629 GCA_905196265.1 uncultured Collinsella sp.
ACGGCAATAGACACGCCGCATTCGTTAACACCGTCGAGCTGGGCAAACGGGCCCATGAGTGCGCCGGCGCGTCCGGCGACGGAGTCAAGCGGAGTATTATCGCCCAGGTTGTTAAGGGCGGCAAACCCGATGGAGGCATAGCCGCCGCGTGGGTGATTGCGCACCAGCAGCGCCGAGGTGTCGTCCTTAAAGTCGTAATTGCGACCGGTGCGCACGCGGCCTTCGGCATCTACGGCGGCAAAGGCGCTGCAGGCAAACTGGGGCGCCTGGACATGCGCCGGCACGCCGGGCAGCACCTGCGCCACCACAGCATCGATGTAGGCCTGATCGTCGCGCACGCCAGCGGCGATGATGCAATCAAGATCGTAGTCGTAGGCGATGTCGATTGCGTACAGGTCATAGCCATCCGCATAGTCAGTCAAGCGTTTGAGCGACGCGGCGGACTTGATTTGTTTGTGATAAACGATGCCGGCGGCAGCGGCAAGGCCGACGGTGACTCCCGCGACACCGCAGGCGATGGCAATGTTACGTGGCTTCATGACGGCTCCTCTCGTCCTGTTAGCGCAATTGTCGCAAAAGGAGCGCGGGCATGATGGCTCAACTTGGTGAGTGGTGCGGAATTAAGCACGGAATGAAGAGTGCGGTGCTGGCGCGGCGGGGTATGCTGGAGGGGACCATCAGCCCAGCGAAAGGGGAGAGCATGACGGATCAGGAAACGCCCGAGCGCGTGCACGTGACGGCCGACGATATCGAGGCCGCCAACGACCTTATCGACTTTATCGAGGCATGCCCCAGCATGTTCCATACGGCGGCGACTATTATGGCCGAGCTCGACGAGGCAGGCTTTACCTACCTGCCCGAGAACGCGGCGTGGGATATCGAGCCGGGTGGGCGTTATTACACGCAGCGCAATACCTCGAGTGTTGTTGCCTTTAAGGTGGGCGAGGACCTGGCCGCGACGTGGGGCGAGGACGGCGTTGCCGGTGACTATCATTTTCAGCTCACGGCGTCGCACAGCGATTCGCCGACGTTTAAGGTCAAGGCCGTGCCTGAGCTTGACGGCGCGGGCGAGACGCTGCGCCTGAACACCGAGGCCTACGGCGGCATGATTGACTACACCTGGTTCGATCGTCCGCTGGCACTCGCGGGCCGCGTGCTGGTGCGCGAAGGCGACCGTATTGAGAGCCGTCTGCTTTCCACCGAGCGTGAGGTCGCTATTATCCCGAGCCTTGCCATCCATATGAACCGCGGCGTTAACGAGGGCTTTGCTCCCAACCGAGCCGTCGACCTGTGCCCACTCATCAGCAACGGCGAACTCAAGCAGGGAGATTTTGACGCCCTGATCGCCGACGAGTTGGACGTTGAGCCCGAGCAAATTTTGGGCCGCGATCTGTTCCTGGTCAATCGTCAGGATGCGCGCATTTGGGGCTGGGCTGACGAGTTTATCTCGACGCCCAAGCTCGACGACCTGGCCTGCGCCTACACCTCGCTGCAGGCATTTTTGGGCGCCGAGAACGCGCACGATGTCTCGGTCTTCTGCTGCTTCGATAACGAGGAGGTTGGCTCCGAGACCAAGCAGGGCGCCATGTCGACGTTCTTGGCCGATGCATTGCGTCGCATTAACGGCTCGCTGGGCTTTGACGACGAGTCGTACCATCGCGCACTTGCCGCCTCGATGCTCGTGAGCTGCGACAATGCACATGCTGTGCACCCCAACCACGCCGAGAAGTGCGACGCTCGCAATCAGGTTGTGCTCAACGGCGGCATCGTCATCAAGGAAGCCGCCAATCAGCACTACTGCACCGATGCCTTTAGCCGCGCAGTGTTCCAGGCCATCTGCGATGACGCTGACGTGCCCACGCAGGCCTTCGCCAACAAGAGCGACATGGCCGGCGGCTCCACGCTCGGCAATCTGTCCAATATGCAGGCGAGCATGCATGCCGTGGACGTGGGCCTGCCGCAGCTGGCCATGCACTCGAGCTACGAGACCGGCGGCGTGCGCGACGTGATGTACGCCATCCGCGCCCTCACGGCCTTCTACGAGCGCAACCTAACCATCAACGGCGCCGAAAGCGTGGAACTCTAAAACCTACCAAAAAGGGACAGGTTTCCTTAGGCAGGTTTTATCTGGGCGAATGCAAAGGGTGAAACCGAACTAGATCGGTGGCACGTGGCCGCCGAGGTGCAGTGTGCCTCGGCGGCCTTTTGTGCATAGAGTACGGCTAATGCTTATAAATGCTATACATGCTTTACGTATCTACCATAGAGTTTTATGATAGTTTTGAAGTATTAAGGAGGGTTCATGACCACAACAGCCGCTCAGATCAACGTGCGTCTCGATGCCGATCTTAAAAGGAGTGGGGACGCCGCTCTCTCCAGGGCCGGTATGACGCCGAGCCAAGCGGTGCGAGCGCTCTGGCAGCTTGCAGCGTCGCTGGCCGATCGCCCCGGTGCGCTCGAGGATATCCTGCTGCCCAGTCGTGCCCGGGCGGAACAGCGCGAGCGCGAAAAGGCCGCCAAACGTAAGCTCGAGCTCATGGATCAGGGGTCGAAGCTGTTCGCTGCCGCTTGCCGTGAGTCGGGAATCGATATGGTTAGGGCTCAGCCATCGGACGACGAAGAGCTCAAACGGAATGCCTATGCGGATCGCTATGGCGAGGAGATGAGCTGGCTCTATGAGTGAGGCTCCAAAGCGCATCTTGGTTGACACAAACGTGTGGCTCGATTACTTCATTCCCTCACGACGTGGTCGTTCGGTGGCGATTGAGTTTTTACGCGATGCATGCGCAGCGCAGGTGGATTTGCTGTATGCGGCGACATCGTCCAAAGACCTGTTCTATTTGATTTCGAGTGAACATAAGGCGTGGTATCGGCGAGAGCACGGTTCGCTGTCTCAAGATGCCGCTTCGGCGGCGACATCACTCGCATGGGATTGTCTTGATGTGTTGTCGCAACTTGCTACGCCCGTGCCCTGCGACCTGAGCGACATATGGATGGCGAGTAAGCAGCGTGAGCTCCATAGCGATTACGAAGACGATTTAATCATCGCGGCAGCGATGCGCGCAAAGACAGACCTTCTGGTCACCAACGATGTCAAGCTCTGCTCACACGCACCAGTCGCCGCAATGAGCGTAGAAGACGCAAAGAATTACTTAGCAACGCTCTAACAATTTGAAGACCCCACAGGTCGAACAAAAGTCAGCGAATGTCCCCAGGCAGGGCCGCGCCAGCCAGTCCCTATAGGTTGAACAAAAGTCAGCGAGAGCCCGTCTGGGCGAGCAAGGTGCCTTGAAAGAGGAGGGCATTGGCCTTCTGGCCATGCCCGACGATTGAAAGGCAGATTGCCGTCCAGACGGGGTCGCAGCGTCGAGTGGTCCGCCGTTCGTTAGAACGGCGGAACAAGATTAGTGTTCGATCCAGCAGCGAAGGGTCTCGCCGGCCTGCAGATGACGCAGATTCTCCGCGGCGATGTCGACCACGTTATTGAGCGTGGCGGCTAGGTGGAACCAGCCGGAGACGTGCGGCGTGATGAGCATGTTAGGCGCATCCCACAGTGGGCTTGTCTCGGGTAGCGGCTCGGGGTCGGTGACGTCGACCGCGGCGCCGGCGAGACGTCCCGACTCCAGAGC
>CAJJVE010000193.1:0-3607 GCA_905196265.1 uncultured Collinsella sp.
GCGGCTGCAAGCGCTAATCACGCGGGACTCGTCGACCGTGTTGCCGTCCTCCTTGCCGCGCACCAGCACGGTATACAGGTCGTCCTGGGCATTGATACCGTCGGCAAAGCCAAAGGCGCCGCTGATGGGCTGCACCATGACGATCTTGCCGTTCCATCCGGTGGCCTCGTTGCCCATGTCAAAGAAGCGATCGACGAAGGCACGCAGGAAATTACCCTCGCCAAACTGCAGAACCTTCTCGGGAGCGTCCTTGGGCAGCAGGTAGCCCTTGTAGCCGATCTTCTCGAGCGCATCGTAGCTGATGTTCTCCATCTATGTCTCTCCTTAGATAACTGTTAGCGTGCAAGCAAAACGGGGCGCCGTGTGTGGCAACGGCGCTCCCGAGTTCGATGTGATTCGATGCGGGCTTAGGCCTCGACGGTGTCCAGGTCAAAGCCAAAGTAGCGGACCGCATTGTTGTAGCTGATGTCGCGCACGATACTGCCCAGCAGCTCCATGTCGGCCGGGTACTTGCCCTGCTCGACCCACTCGCCGATCACGCTGCACAGCACGCGACGGAAGTACTCGTGGCGCGGATAGGACAGGAAAGAGCGGGAGTCGGTAAGCATGCCCACAAAGTTGCCCAGGACGCCCTCGTTAGCCAGAGCCGTGAGTTGCTCGCGCATGCCGACCTCGTTGTCGTTGAACCACCAGGCGGAGCCGTTCTGGATCTTACCGGCGGTCGGAGCCTCCTGGAAGCAGCCCATGACGGTATCGATCATGGTGTTATCGATGGGGTTCAGGCTGTACAGAATGGTCTTGGGCAGGCCGCAGGTCTCCTGAATGGAGTTGAGGAAATCGGCAAGCTGGTCGGACGGCGTGTAGTTGGAGATGCAATCGTAGCCGGTATCGGGACCGAGCTTGGCAAACATGGCGCGGTTGTTGTCGCGCTTGCAGCCAAAGTGCAGCTGCATGGCCCAGCCCAGACGGACATACTCGCCGGCAACGAACTGCATAAAGGCAGTCTTGTACTTGAGGACCTCTTCCTCGGTGAGCGGCTCGGCAGCCAGACCCTTGGCAAAGATAGCCTCGATCTCGTCGGCGGTAGCCGGGACGTACATAACGTAGTCGAGTGCGTGGTCGGAGGCGCGGCAGCCCAGCTCGTGAGCAACGTCGTAGCGCTTGGAAATGGCAGCCTTCATGCCCTCAAAGTCGCTGGCCTCGACGCCGGCAACCTCGGAAAGGTGCTTGCAGTAGTCGGCAAACTCCTGGCCGCGCTCGATGCGCAAAGCGGCATCGGGGCGCATGGCGGGAACGACCTGAACGTCAAAGCTGTCGTCGGCGGCAATCTTCTTGTGCCACTCAAAGCTGTCGGCGGGGTCGTCGGTAGTGCAGATCATGCGGACGTTGGACTGCTTGATCAGGTTGCGGCAGGTGAAACTGGCCTCGGCGAGCTTGGCGTTGGCAAGGTCCCAGACCTCCTGGGCAGTCTTGCCGTTGAGGACGCCCTCGTAGCCAAAGTAGCGCTTAAGCTCCAGGTGGCTCCACTCAAAGACGGGGTTGCCAACGCAGCGACCCAGGGTCTCGGCCCACTTTTGGAACTTCTCGCGAGCAGGGGCGTCGCCAGTGATAAAACGCTCGTCGACGCCGTTGGCACGCATCAGGCGCCACTTGTAGTGGTCGCCGCCCAGCCAAACCTCGGTGATGTTCTCGAAACGCTTGTCCTCCCAAATCTCCTTAGGAGAAATGTGGCAGTGATAGTCGACGATGGGCATGCCCTCGGCAAAGTTGTGGAACAGCTCCTCGCCGGTCTTGGTGCTCAGCAGGAAATCCTGATCGTCCATGAAGTTTTTCATCAAACAACCCCTTTGTTTGCGGAGCGGGCGCACAATACGCTCGTCATCCTCTAGGTGAACGTTCACCATACTAATCCATTACGACTCAAAAGGTGAACGTTCACCTAACAACCATGGGGTGAACGGTAGGTTTTGCCCGTTCAACGGTTGCCGGAGCTGTGACTTGCATGCATTGCGGACCGGTTGGCGTCCCCGAACACCGAACTTGAGCGCTTTTGCTCAGGTGGGTCATGTCCCGACGTACATTTTTGGGAGTATTCAGCATTGGAGCGCGCCGTGCGCCATCCTCAGCGTCCTATTTGGAACGCAGATAGCGCCCGATCGGCATAAAAAGTGCCCCCGATGGCAAATTACGCCATCGGGGGCACTTAAAACAGTCGTTCTGCACCTCATTCAGGGCATGCCAATGCTGAATACTCCCAAAAATGCACGTCGCAAGAGGGGGTACCTGCTCAATCGGCTAAATACCCGCAAGTTCGCAGTAGCGGTCGACATTGCTGGCAAATACCATCTCGACGGCACCCTTCTGGACGGGCACCGTCGGGGTCCTTCCCCACAGCAGATAATCGCCCAGCGTCTTAGCGCCGCGATATGCCAGGCTCGTCGGGTCCTTATAGACAATATTGGTAAAGATACCGCGGCGCAAGGCCAGAGCACTTTCGGGAAACAGGTCGTTGCCGATCACCATGACCTGACCGGCCTTGCCGGTCGAGACGAGCGCGTCGGCAACCACTTCGGAACCAACGGCAAAAACGCTACAGATAAGTTCGGGGGCGTCCGGCGCACTCAAGCGCTTTTCGAGCTCATGCTCGAGTTGTTTGACTTGCGCATGGGCACCTGCAAGATCCTCAACCTGCCATGGAATATCACGTTCGCGCAGGTAATTGTGGAAGGCGCGGGCGGTTAGATAGTGCGAATCGGTATATGGGTCGCCTGTCAAAAGGAGCACGCGGGCGTCGGCCCCAGAAGCATGGACCAGGTTTGCCGCCTGCTCGGCCATAAGGCTGCCTGCCGTCGAATAATCGGCCAAGCTCGCACCCAAACGATTCAAATGCGGACGGTCGCCGTCGACAAGCTCAATCGTCACGCCCGCCTCGGCGATCTGCCCCAAAAGCTCAGTCGCACGATCGTCGCCCGGCGCATAGGCGAGCAAGCCATCAATCTTCTCGCCCACCTGCAGACGCTCGTCGATTTGCTCGAGTGCATCAGCGTAGCCGCCCACGCCAAATTCAACGCGCTCAACCGTAATGCCCCGGTCGATGACCTCCTGTTCAAAGCGATTGCAGCCTTCCCACAGGTAACGGAAAAAGTACGCTCCCTCGCGCGATGCGCGGGGCAGGCAAAACACCAGATTGATATCCTTGCGGCGCAGGCTTGAGGCACTTGTGTTGCGGTGATAGCCCATGGCCTCGGCCTTAGCGTTCACCTTGGCGCGCACGGATTCGCTCACGCCGGCCTTTCCCGTCAGAGCCTTGTGCACGGTATTGATGGAAACGCCAAGCTCGGCGGCTATGTCCTTCATGGTTACGCGAGCGCTCATGCGGTTACTCCGTTATAGATAAGTTGCCAATTAATAGTCCAGTTAACGATACCCCAAAAATACTCTTCGACTCGCCGTGCTCTCCCTCAAATGCACAAAGCGCCCCGCGAACGGATGCCCGCGGAGCGCTTGGATGTCCGGACCTTATTTGATACCGCGACCCAAGTCTTCGGCGATTTTGTCTACGCCCTTAAGTGCGGCGCACGTCTTTTTGTTGGAGCAATGCCCCGTG
>CAJJVE010000194.1:0-3601 GCA_905196265.1 uncultured Collinsella sp.
CCCTCGATATGTGCAATGCGCTCGGCAACCGAATACATGATGCGGCGATACATGATCACGCGCAGGTTGCTGGGGCAGGAGACGGAAATCTCACGCTGGCAATCGCCGAACGGCACCACGTACAGGCGGCCGATCTGGACACCCGGCTCAAGCGCGCGGATGATGTCCTGCACCAAATACTCGCTCGTATCGGGAGTCTGCGGACGACCGGAGAAATGTACCGGCACGCACACCGCACCGCGACGCGCGAGCATCCAGGTCGCCACCGGAGAATCGATGCCCGACGACAGAAGCGTCACGACCTTGCCGGCAGAACCCACCGGCAGACCGCCCACGCCGCGCTCGGAGCGCGCGTACACGTAAACGCTACCCTGGACCACCAGTACGTGCACCATCGCATCGGGGTCGTGCATTTGGACCTTTTTATCGGGGAAGGCCTCGCACAGCACCTCGCCCACCTGACGATTAATATCAATCGAGGTGAGCTCATAGTCGGTATTGGAGCGCTTGGCGTGCACCTTAAACGAATCGAAGGTGCCAAACTCGCGCAGCGCCTTGACGGCGGCGGCGCAGTACTCCTGCGGATCGCGGTTGGTGTGGTACGCCAGGGACACACGGGCAACTCCGGGGACGGTGCGGATGACACGCGCCGCCTCATCGGCCTGATGCTCGTTAAAGGTCACGAGGATATAACCGGAAATTCGAGACACGGCGTTCACGGAAAAGGCGGCCAAAGCCGCCTTAATGTTATCCATGAGGATATGCTCAAAATGTGCGCGGTTCTTGCCCTTCAGTCCAACCTCGTGATAGTGGACCAGGCAGACGCGAGCTGCCATTTAGGCTTCAGCAACCTTATGGCCGAGCGCCTTCTCGTAACGGGCCTCGTCGTAGGAGATATCGCCGTCGACGATCTCGTCCATAGCCATCGAGATGGTATCGGCGCCGGAGAGCGCGATGGTGATGTCGTCGACATCCTGAACGGCAAGCACACGGTTATGCTGGCCGCGCAGCATGCTATTGATGTCGCAGGCGCGCTTGGAGGCAAGCGAAGCGAGCAGGAAGCGGTTGTGATCGGTCTTCTCCAGAAGATCGTCAATGCAAGGCTTTACAACGGACACAGACCTCAGATCCTTTCATGCATATCGAGAACGCGAACGAGCTCGTCGGTCGCGCGGTCGAGATCGTCATTCACCACGACGTCGTCGTAGCGGTCGGCAAGGGCAAGCTCATGGGCGGCGTTTGCCATACGCAGTTCAATCGTCTCGGGCGTCTCGGTACCGCGACCGACCAGACGCTCGCGGAGCACCTCGAGCGAGGGTGGCTTGATAAAGATCAGCACGGCCTCGGGAAAACGCTCCTTGACCTGCAGGGCACCCTGGACATCAATCTCCAAAATGAGAGACGAACCAGAGGCGAGCTTGGACTGGACCTCGCTCACCAACGTGCCGTAGCAGTTACCGTGGACCTCGGCCCACTCAACAAACTCACCGTTTGCCACGCGGCGGTCGAACTCCTCGCGCGTCAGGAAAAAATAATTGACGCCGTCGACCTCACCTTTGCGTGGGGCTCGCGTGGTAGCCGAAACCGTCAGGCCCAGGTTAGAGCGACGCTCGCGCACACGAGTGACGAGCGTGCCCTTGCCCGCGCCTGACGGTCCAGAAATCACAAAGAGCTTTGAATCCTGAGCGCTCACTTATTTGGTCAGCTGCTCGAGGAGCTGCTCGCGCTGACGGACGCCAAGGCCCTGGACGCGACGGGTAGCGGAGATGCCGAGCTCCTCCATGATCTTGGCGGCCTTAGCCTTGCCATAACCGGGAAGAGACTCGATGAGGGTGGAAACCTTCATGCGAGAAGCAATGGGGTCATCGGAGTTGAGCACGGACTCGAGGGACTTCTCGCCCTTCTTGATCTGCTCACGGAGCTCTGCGCGAGCGTGACGTGCGGCGGCAGCCTTCTCAAGAGCCTGCTTACGCTGCTCATCGGTAAGCTGAGGGAGTGCCATTCGTACCTCCAAATAGTTGGGTTATATCTGATTCAATATTTGGCATTTTAGCACGTAAAACGTACAAAATGCCCAATCGCGGCTCCATAGGTTAGACGATACCCGCAAAAAGTGCAATATATCGTGCTAAAAGATGAGCCCCCGACCTGCGATTCCACACAAAGGATGGGAAAGTTTACGCAGGCACAGGGGCTAATTTGTGCTATTGAAACCAAAAAGTGGTAACTTAAGGGAATCTTTTACGCGACGTTTTCGACCAGCTCAGCAACGATGGCGTCAAACGCGGCAACCGGATCGTCGGCGCCGGTAATGGGGCGGCCCACCACGATATGGCTCGCGCCGCGCTCAATAGCCTGGGAAGGCGTGGCAACGCGGGACTGATCGCCCAGCGCAGCACCAACCGGACGCACACCCGGGGTCACAATCAGCGCATCGGGACCCAGCAGCTCACGCATGTCATGAGCCTCCATCGGCGAGCACACGATGCCGTCGATACCGTTGGCCTGGGCGAGTTTTGCCAGACGGGCGGCCTCCTCGGCAACGGGCGACTCGACGCCGATCTCGCTCAACGCATCCTGATTCATGCTCGTAAGCACGGTGATGGCGACGAGCTTGGCTCGATCCTCGCGTGCCTCCTCGGCACCCTCACGGCAGGCGGCGAGCATAGCACCCGAACCCAAGCCGTGAACCGAAAGCAGGTCGGCACCGGCAAGCGAGGCCGAGCGAGCGGCACCGCGCACCTGATGCGGAATGTCATGGAACTTAAGGTCAAGGAAGACCTTAAAGCCCAGCTCCTTGAACGTCTTGACGATCTCGGGACCCTCGGCGTAATAGAGCGTCATGCCCACTTTAAGCCAAGCGGCATGGCCCGAAAGTTCATGGGCGAGCTCAAGCGCACGCTCACGGTCGCAGTCGAGGGCGACGATAACGCGGTCGCGGGCATCGGTCTCTAGCATTCGAAAGCACCTACCAGCTCGTTAATGTCCTTCACGCCCTGGGACTCGGCCCAGGCCTCGAGCTCGCGCGCGATCTTAATCGAGGCGCACGGATCGACGAAGTTGGCCATACCGACCGATACACAGGTAGCGCCGGCCAGGATAAACTCAGCCGCATCCTCACCGGTCATGACGCCACCGACGCCATTGATGGGGATATCGACAGCCTGAGCGACTTCCCAGACCATACGCACGGCGATGTGGTGGCACAGCGGGCCCGAAAGGCCGCCCTTGGGCTTGGCCACACGCGACTTGCGGGTGTGAACGTCGATGGCCATACCCTGGATGGAGTTGATGACCGAAAGGCCGTCGGCGCCTGCGGCCTCGAGGACGCGGGCGATCTCAGCGACGTTGACCGGGGCCATCTTCACAAACAGCGGCTTGTCGGTCACCTTGCGGCAGGCGGCCATGACGCCAGAGGCGCCCTCGGGCGTGGAGCCCATGGCGGCACCGCCGGCGGCAATGTTGGGGCAGCTCACGTTGATCTCATAGCCGGCAGCCCAGGGGCACAGCTCGACATACATCTCGAGCGCACGGACAAACTCGTCCACGGAATGACCGGCAACCTGGCAAATAACCTGGCAACCGTCCTTGGAGAGCTGCT
>CAJJVE010000195.1:0-3598 GCA_905196265.1 uncultured Collinsella sp.
CCAAGACCAAGGAGCGCTGCATGACCGCCGAGGTCATGGAGTCGCTGTCGCCGGCGCAAAACGTCGTCAAGATCGTGCTCGACGAGCTCACCGAGATGCTCGGCTCAACCGAGAGCAAACTCGTCTTTAGCAACAAGTCGCCGAGCGTGGTCATGCTCGTCGGTTTGCAGGGCGCCGGCAAGACCACCAACGGCGCCAAGCTCGCCGCGCTGATGAAGAAGCAGGGCAAGCGCCCGCTGCTCGTGGCCTGCGACGTCTACCGTCCCGCCGCTGCCGACCAGCTGGCCACGCTCGGTGGCGAGATCGGCGTGCCGGTCTTCCGCGGTGACGGAGCGCACCCGGTCGATATTGCCAAGGGCGCCATCCAAGAGGCCGTCGATCACCTGCGCGACGTGGTCATCGTCGATACCGCCGGTCGTCTTCAGATCGACGAGCAGATGATGCAGGAGGCCGTCGACATCAAGAAGGCCGTCAAGCCCGACCAGGTGCTGATGGTCGTCGACGCCATGACCGGCCAGGACATCGTCAACGTCGTCTCGACCTTCGCCGATCGCACCGACTTTGACGGTGTGATCATCTCCAAGCTCGATGGCGATGCCCGTGGCGGCGGCGCACTTTCGGTGCGTCAGGTGACCGGTAAGCCCATCAAGTTTGTGAGCATGGGCGAGAAACCCGATTCGCTTGAGCCGTTCTATCCCGATCGCATGGCCAAGCGCATTCTGGGCATGGGCGATGTTGTCGGCATTATCGAGAAGGCCCAGGAGGCAGCCGATGCAGAGCAGCTTGAGGCTGCCGAGCGTATGCTGCGCGAGGGCTTCACCATGAACGATATGCTCGACCAGATGAAAGCCGTCAAAAAGATGGGCGGCATGAAGGGTATCCTGGGCATGCTTCCCGGTGGCCAGCGCGCACTCAACCAGATGGGCGGCAACCTGGACGAGGGCATCTTCGATAAGAACGAGGCCATCATCATGTCGATGACCAAGGAGGAGCGCCTGCGTCCCTCCATAATCAACGGTCAACGTCGCGCGCGTATCGCCAAGGGCGCCGGCGTAACCCCCACCGAAGTCAATAGCCTTATGAAGCAGTGGGGCGAGATGAATAAGATGATGGGCCGCATGCGCACGATAGCCAATCAGGCACAGGCCGGCGGCAAGAAGGGCAAAAAGGGTAGGAAGGGCAAGAAAATGCGCATGCCCAATATCCCTGGCCTGGACGCTATGGGTCTGGGCGGCATGGGCGGCCTGGGTACGGGCGGTCCCAAGTCCGATATGGAGCTGCTGCGCCAGATGGAAGCGCAGATGCGCAATAAGAAATAGGGCTGTAATTCCAGCTTGATATGGCAAAGGCCACTCGGAAGCTACCGGGTGGCCTTTGTTGTTGGCTTTGATTGTTGGGTTGCGTTCGGCGTCGCGCCCCGAGCTCGCGGTGTCGTGCCGTTAGTGGCAGCTGCAGCCCTCGTGGCCCTCGTGCTCGTGATGGTCGTGGCAGCTGCAGGACTCGCCGTGTTCGTGGGCGTGGTCGTGGTCATGGCCGTGGCAGCCGCACGTGGCCTCGCCGTTCTGTGCGAGCGTGCCGGCGATAAGGGCCTCGACGCAAGCGTCGCAGCTGCCCTGGGCACCTGCGTATACCGTGATGCCGGCTTGGGCAAGCGCATTGATAGCGCCGCCGCCGATGCCGCCGCAGATGAGCGTGTCCACGCCACCGTTGGCGAGCAGGCCCGCAAGGGCACCGTGGCCGGTGCCGCCGGTGCCCACGACCTGTTCGTTGAGCACCTTGCCGTCCTGAATGTCGTAGATCTTGAACTGCTCGCTGCGGCCAAAGTGCATAAAGATGTTGCCGTTGTCGTACGTGGTTGCCACCCTCATGGTGTCGACCTCCTTTGCTGGCCATACGGCCGTCGTTGTGGTGATGGGGGAGTACGCGATATTGCCGCCCTCGATGATGAGCGCCCGTCCGTTGACCAGCGCGTTTGCCACTTTGCGATGCGCGCGGCTGCAGATTGCCGCCACCGTGGCGCGGGCAATGCCCATGCGCTGTGCGACTGCCTCTTGGTTAAGGCCTTCTAGATCGCACAGGCGCAGCACCTCGAGCTCGTCGACCGTCATGTCGATGGCGTCTCCGCTGGCTAGGCCGTCAGGGGTAAAGCCGCGGTATTCGGGGATGATCCCGACGCGGCGCAGTTTCTCGCGTCTTCCTGCCATGCACACTCCTTATCTGACATATGTCAACAATAGAATAGCGAACGCGCAGATTTGCGCAAGGCATTTTTGGCATATGTCAGAAAATGAGGGCTTATGTTTGGGCTGTGGGGCCGCGTGCGCCTGGGCTACAATGAATCTCGCTTGTAGGCGACTGACAGGAGGGTCAATGAGCAAAGCTGATCAACAGTTTGTAACCATGTGCCGCGATGGCACCACCACCGAGGGCCAAAAGGTCCGCCCGGTGTGGGAGGATGGCACCCCTGCCTATACCATTAAAAACTTTGGTGTCACGGCCCGCTACGACCTGCGTGAGGAGTTTCCGGCTCTTACCCTGCGTCGTACGGCCCTCAAATCTGCCATGGACGAGATCCTATGGATCTATCAGAAGAAGTCCAATAACGTGCATGACCTCAACAGCCATATCTGGGATGAGTGGGCCGACGAGACCGGTTCCATCGGCAAGGCCTACGGGTATCAGATTGGCCAGAAAAGCCATTATGCCGAGGGTGACTTTGACCAGATGGACCGCGTGCTGTACGACCTTAAGCACACGCCGTACAGCCGCCGCATTATGACGAACACCTATGTGTTTAGCGATCTGTCCGAGATGCACCTGTATCCGTGCGCCTACAGCGTGACGTATAACGTGACGCAGCGCCCGCAGGATGACAAGCCGACGCTCAACATGATTCTCAACCAGCGTAGCCAGGACATTTTGGCCGCGAACAACTGGAATGTGTGCCAGTACGCCATTTTGCTGATGATGGTTGCGCAGTCGGTCGATATGATCGCTGGCGAGCTGCTGCACGTGATTGCCGATGCCCACATTTACGACCGTCATGTCGATATCATCCGCGAACTTATCGAGCGTCCGCAGTTTGCGGCTCCCAAGGTAACGCTCAACCCCGATGTGCATGATTTCTACGCGTTTACGACCGATGATCTGATCGTCGAGGGCTATGAGCACGGCCCGCAGGTCAAGAACATCCCCATTGCGGTGTAGGTGACGCGCATGACGTGTAAGCTTTCTGCCATTGTCGCCGTGTGCGATGACTGGGGTATTGGGTGCGAGGGTGACATGGTCGTGTCCAACCGTGCCGACATGCGCCATTTTGTGGCGTGCACCAAAGGCTGTCCGGTCATTATGGGACGCAAGACGCTGCTGAGTTATCCCGGCGGGCGTCCGCTTAAGAATCGCCGCAACATTGTGCTCACGCGCGACGAGAGCTTTGCTGCCGAGGGCGTCGACGTGGTGCATAGCATCGACGAAGCGCTCGCCGCGGTAGCTGATGAACGCGTTGCGTGGGTGATTGGCGGCGGCGAGGTATATCGACAGTTTTTGCCGTATTGCGTCGAGGCCGAGGTTACGCATAACCATTGCGTGCATGACGTGG